>JAFVHN010000001.1 GCA_017474515.1 Prevotella sp.
ACCTGTGGTTCTACCAATCGCATGCGCCCGCCGGCACACAATGGCTCTTTTCCACCGACTCGCGCCAATGGCGGCAACTGACGGAATGGAAGCAGATGGCCGGCGTGCTGGTGAACGCCCTGACCGAGGCCGCCGACGGCAGCCTGTGGGTGGGGACGGGAAACGCCGGCGTGATGGTCCTCGAATGGCGGGTGGCCGGCAGTGAAATGACGCTTGTGAAAGCAGAAAATGCCATGCTCATGCCCTTTGTGCCCCGCAGCAGCCATGTGTCGTGCCTCTATCTCGACAACATGAACACCATGTGGGTGGGCTCGGCAAAACTCGGCGCGGCATTCACCGACATGAGCAGCCCGGGGTTCAACATTGTGCCAACCGGCGACCGCGAGGACGTGAGCGCCCTGGTGGAAGACCGCGAGGGAAACCTGTGGCTGGCCTTCGACGGCGGGGGCATCATGATGCAAGGGAAAAACGGCGTCAAAAGACTGTTCACGGCAGCGCAGGAACAGTTGCCCTCCGACATCGTGACCTCGCTGGCCATCCTCGACGACGGCACGCTCATAGCCGGCACCTACGGCAGCGGCATGGCCCGCTACGACGGCAAGGGGTTCAGGCCCGTTTATGAGAACTGCCTCAACCTGAAATACATAAAGGCCATGACCTCCGACATCAAAGGCAACCTGTGGGTGGCCACCGTTGACAAAGGCGTGGTGAGAGTGGGCGCCGACGGGAAAATCTTCAGCTACACCCCGGAGAACTCGCCCCTCGCCTCCTCCGGCACTCTGTGCCTGTGCACCAACAACGCGCGCAATATAATATATATAGGTACGTCGATGGGGGTGTCGGCCTACGACTGCTCCAAGGGGCAATTTCTTGAAAACGAGAAGACCGCGCAACTCAAGGGGGAATACGTGTCGTCGATACTGGTTTGTAACCACGACAGGCTATGGATGGGCAGCCGCAACGGGCTGTGGGTGTACGACCCCCACGACGGAACGGTCAGGCACATCACCACCGACGAGGGCATGTCGCACAACATAGTGAGGGCACTGGCAAAAAGCGGCAACAGCGTTTGGGCCAGCACCGACAACGGCCTGACCCTCATCACCTGCCAAAAGGCGGAAAACGGCGGCTCATGGACCTACCAATGCCACCCCTTCCTCGATTCCGACGGGCTGCGCAACGTGATTTTCTCAAACGATGCCGCATGGACGACCTCCGACGGCACCACGTTGTTGGGCTGTTTTAGGGGATATGTGAGCATTCCGCCAGAAAATTTCGTCGCCCACTACCCCAAGTTGCGCGTACAATTCACCGAACTACGCATCAACGGTGATTTGGTTGACGGTTCCTCTATCACCATCCGCCACAACGACCGCATGGGAATAGCGGTGTCGGCTATGGCTCCGGCGCTGAGCCAGAAAATAAAATACCTCTACCGCTTCAAGGGCGAGGAGAAATGGTTGAATGCGCCCAGCAACATCCTGTATTTCGCTTCGCTGAAGCCCGGAAATTATGTGCTACAGGTGAAAGCCCTGTTGCCGGGAATGGCCGAGAGCGACATTGCCGAAATAAGCATCAGGGTGAAGCCGCCCGTGCTCTTGTCGAACGTGGCCATTGTGGCCTACCTGCTCCTGATTGCCACCGCCATCTTCTTCATCATCAAGGGCTTAAGAAAAAGGCAGAAGCGCGAACTGGCCATGCAACAAATGGAGGTGAACCTGAAAAAATATGAGATGGAGGAAGAGAAAATAAGGTTTTTCACCAATATCAGCCACGACCTGAAAACGCCGCTCACGCTGGTGGTTGCCCCGCTGGAGAAGCTACGCGAAAACCCATTCCCGCCACACATACGCACCGAGCTCGACGTGGCATGGCGAAACGCGCGGCAGCTCTACGACCTCATTCTGCAACTGCTCGACTTCCGCCGCCTTGACGTGGGAAAGGAGAAACTGAACCTCAAGCACGGCGACATCGTGGGCTTCGTAAGGCAGACCGTGCAGGAGTTCTCCTATTATGCCATGAACAAACACATCAAAAAGGAACTGAGGCTGCCGCCGGACTCCATTGAGATATATTTCGACGAGAACAAGATGCACCGCATCATCAAGAACCTACTGTCGAACGCCTTCAAATACAACACCGACAACGGCACCGTCGTCGTTACGCTTTCCGTAAGTCAGGAGGCAAAAGGCGGAAAGATGGTGCTCAGCGTGGCCGACACGGGCATCGGCGTACACAACAAGCAACACATCTTCGAACGCTTCGTGCAAGAATCCCACGGGCAGGAACAAGAGGGCAGCGGGCTCGGCCTGCACATCGTGAAGCAATATGTTGACATGATGAAAGGCAGCATCGACGTTTCCGACAACAGTCCGCAGGGCACCGTCTTCACCGTTACGCTTCCACTCCTGGAAAGCGACGGTGAAGAAGAACAGGTGGAAACGATGACCGACCTCGAAAAAGTGGAAAGCGAGCAGGCGCCAAACGCCATTCACGACGAACGTCCCACCATCCTGGTGGTGGATGACAACATGGACGCGCGGCTGTTCCTACAACGCAGCCTCGACGACGAATACCAGGTGCTCGTGGCGGCCAACGGCAAAGAGGCGCTGGAAGTGTTGGACGACAACGACAACATCAGCATCGTTGTCAGCGATGTCATGATGCCCGTCATGGACGGCATAGAGCTCTTCCGAAGAATAAAAAGCAACATCAGCTACTCCCATATTCCCGTCATCATGCTGACGGCAAAAAGCAGCGAGGAAAACATTGTGGCAGGGTTGCAGGAGGGCGCCGCCGACTACATAACAAAGCCGTTCAGCCTGGCCGTGCTGAGG
>JAFVHN010000036.1 GCA_017474515.1 Prevotella sp.
CATTACCATGCAGGAACGATTCGTTACCGAGGGAGGCATCAAAGAACGGATGTACCAAGCAAGAGTGAATTATCGGAATAGCCAGAGTCATCAGAGCTATCAGAATAATCAAAGTAATCAGAGTAATCCGAATCCTCAGAATGCTCTGAACACTCCGAATACTCTGAACAATCCAAATCCTCTGAATAACAATCCTCAATTCTCTCAGAACAATACGAACAATCAAAAGGGAAAGGTATGAAAGAAGGATGGGAATATAGAAAGTTTGAATCTTGTTTGGTTAAAGTGCCCAAACAAGTTCAAGTAAAATCGAAAGAATATAAAAAGGCAGGAAAATTTCCTGTCGTTTCTCAAGAGGCAGAATTAATCAGTGGCTATTGGGATAATGAAACCATAGTTTACAAACACAAAGAACCTGTTATAATATTTGGTGATCACACGAAAAACATTAAATACATTGATTTTAATTTCGTAGTTGGTGCCGATGGTACTCATATATTAAGCACTAAAAATGATATAATCCCTAAATTTTTCTATTATGTCCTGAAATCGATAAAACTAAGAGAGTTAGGATATGCCAGGCATTTTAAATTGCTCAAAGAAAAGTATATTCCAGTCCCCCCTCTCTCCGAGCAGCAATCCATCGTTAATTATCTTGACTCTGCTTTTGCTAAGATAGATGCGATGAAGGCTAATGCAGAAAAAGCACTCAATGAAGCCAAAGCCCTCTTCCAAGCATCACTCAAAGAAATGCTGGAACCTAAAGAAGGGTGGGAAGAGAAAACGCTGAAAGAGGTTTCAGTTATTTATGGTAATTATGGATTATCTGTACCTTCAATTGAATTCAACGGTGTGCGTTATCTTCGAATCACAGATATTACAGAATGGGGTGAGCTTAATGACGAAAAAGTTTCAGCAAAGATAGATGAAGGAAAAGATCAAGAGTTATTGGTAGAAGGAGATATCCTTTTTGCAAGAACAGGAGCAACTGTAGGAAAAACTTTGATGTATAAAGAAGAATTTGGGGATTGTTTATTTGCGGGCTACCTCATAAGATATAGATTAAAAAAAGACATTATCATTCCTAAATTCATGTTTTATATTACCCATTCTAATGGTTATTATAAATGGATTATTGAAAATCAAAAAGCTGCAGCTCAGCCTAATATAAGTGCGAAACTTTATAATGAGTACAAAGTGTCTTATCCCCCTCTCTCCGAGCAGCAATCAATCGTCGCCACCCTCGACTCCCTCAAATCCAAGGTTGACCGCCTCCAAGAGAACTACGACAAAATTTCTCAGGAGTGCGACGCATTGAAACAAGCTATATTACGACAAGTTTTTGAATAAAACAATGAACAAGAAGTCGATACGGTTCTATAAAGACCACAAGGTCAGGGCAGTGTGGGATGAAGAAAAGTCCACATGGTGGTTTTCTATTGTGGACATCGTTGGAGCCATTACTGACAGTCCTAATCCTCGTAAGTACTGGAGTGTGCTGAAAACGAGGCTGAAGAAAGCTGAGAACGAGTTGACTACACGTTGTAGTCAACTGAAGATGACGGCAGCAGATGGCAAGCGATATGCAACAGACTGCTTCGCTCAAGATGACATCATTCAATTGGTGAGAGTTATTCCAAGCAAAAAGACAGAAGACTTCCTCGACTGGTTTGTATATAGCGACAACACCATAGACGGCCAGAGCAAGAAGAAAGCTTATACGCTCATGGAGAGCGGGCTGCTTGATACACTGAAGCCAGGCACGGTGAAATGTCTGCAACAGATTCATGCCTTTCTCTTCGGTGGACTTTACGATTTTGCAGGAAAAATACGCACGAAGACAATTGCCAAGGGCAACACGCTTTTTTGTTTGGCCGAACATCTTCATAATTATTTGCAAAATGTCGAGAAAATGCCAGAAACAACTTTCGACGAAATTGTTGACAAATATATTGAGATGAATATGGCCCATCCGTTTATGGAAGGAAACGGACGCTCGACCCGTATCTGGCTCGACCTCATACTTAAAAAGCGTTTGGGGCTATGTGTTGACTGGAGCAAGATAGGCAAACGTGACTATCTGAACGCAATGATAGAAAGCGAGACGAATAGCACAAAAATACGCGAGTTGATTCGTTTGGCTCTTACTGACAAGATTGACGACCGTGAAACATTTATGAAGGGTATCGACTATTCCTATTATTACGAACAAAACGATTAAGAGAGCAAAAGCCAAACTCGTTTGAGCTTTGCCGAACGAGAGTTTTGTAGAATGATAATTCAACAAGAGGATTAAAAATACAGACAATGAACGAAGCGCAGACAAGGTTGAACAAGATAGACCCCAAGCTAAGGGATGCTGGCTGGGGCATTGTTCCAGGAAGTAAGATACTGGTGGAGCAGAGCGCTTATATTGCGCCGGGCCGCATCACAACTACTGGCAACAAGAATCCGAAGAAGGCGGACTATATCCTTGAATACAAGGGGCAAAAACTTGCCGTGATAGAAGCCAAAAGCGACGAGAAAGACGTGGCTGAAGGCGTAGGGCAAGCCAAACTCTATGCCGATGCCCTGAAGATTCGCTTCACCTACAGCACGAACGGCGATGAGATTTGGTTCATCGACATGGGCATCAAGGACAACAAGGGAGAATATATCATTCCCAGCAAGGAACATGACATAGACATATTCCCCACTCCACAAGACTTGTGGCAGATGACCTTCCCCGAGGAGAATCCTTGGCGCGACAAGTTCAATCTCTGCGCTTTGAATCGTAGCGGTGGGCGCCAGCCTCGCTACTATCAGGAGATAGCCATCAAGAACGTGCTGGAGGCTGTGGCCAAGCAACGGAATCGCATCTTGCTGACGATGGCCACAGGCACGGGAAAAACCTACACGGCTTTCCAAATATGCTGGAAGCTGACACAAACCAAATGGAATACAAAGGGTGTTGAGCGTGCTCCAAGAATCCTTTTCATTGCCGACAGGAATATTCTTGCCAATCAGGCCATCAACGACTTCGACCAGTTCCCTGAGGATGCCATGTGTCGCATTACGCCCAAGGAACTGAAGAAAAACAATTACAAGGTACCAACAGCCCGCAATCTTTACTTCACCATCTTCCAGACGATGATGACGTCGCCTAATGCCCAAAAAGCAGAGGAACAAGGTATTACGTTGCCAGAAGGCGCAACCGACCAGCCCTATTACATGCAGTATGAGCGAAACTTTTTCGACTTCATCATCATTGACGAGTGCCATCGAGGTGGCGCCAATGACGAAAGCGAGTGGCGAAAGCTGATGGAATACTTTGATTCTGCTTATCAGCTCGGAATGACAGCTACGCCAAGAAGAAAAGACAATGTTAATACCTACGCATACTTCGGAGAACCCGTATATGTTTATTCCCTGAAACAAGGAATCGAGGATGGCTTCCTTGTACCGTTCCGTGTTGACGTCTCCACGAGCAACATCGACGATTACAAGTATGAAGAGGGAGACATCGTGAAGAGCGGAGAAATAGACCCTGAAAAGGTTTACTCGGAGTCGGATTTCTATAATGGAAGAATCCAGATCAAGGAGCGCGACGAACACCGTGTGCAAGAGTTCCTGAAGAAGATTGACCCTGACGAGAAGACCATTATCTTCTGTGCCACTCAGAAGCATGCAATGATTGTTCGCGACATGGTAAACAAGCACAAACAGCGCCCTGCCAGCAACTATTGTGAGCGCGTGACCGCCGATGATGGCGAAGTGGGCGAAGCAACCTTGAGAGCCTTCCAAGACAACGAGAAGTTGCTGCCCACCATCCTTACCACATCGTATAAGCTGAGCACTGGCGTTGATGCCCGCAATGTGCGCAACATCGTGTTGATGCGGCCCATCCGTAACATCGTTGAATTTAAGCAGATTATCGGTCGAGGCACACGCTTGTTCGACAAGAAGTATTATTTCACCATCTACGACTTCGTTGGCGCAAGCGTTATGTTCAAAGACCCTGACTGGGATGGCGACACATACTGCCCCGATTGTGGCAACTGGCCTTGTACTTGTAAAAAGAAGCCAAAGCCTTATCCGCCAGTTGAAGATGAGGGAAATGGTGACTCCGCCGGTGATGGAGGATGGGAACAGCCCAAGCCGTGCCCTTTATGTGGACACCTCCCTTGTACCTGCGAAGGACCAAGGAAGAACCTGATTGTTATAAAACTGTCTGATGGAAGAAGGCTGACTCTTGAAACAAAATGGGAACAGAAGATATTCTTTGGTGACGAGTTCATCAGTCTTGATGAATATGTAAAGAAGCTTTTTGGCAGGGTGCCAGAATTCTTTTCTGGGGCAGATGACCTCAGAGAGAAGTGGTCAAACCCGGAAACCCGTGAGCAACTGCTGAGAACGCTGGATGAAGCGGGGTTCGCAGAGGACAAACTGGACCTCCTCAAGAACATGCTGAAAATGCAGAAATGCGATTTGCTTGATGTGCTGGAATATATTGCATTTAACTCAACACCAATAGAGAGAGAAAAGAGAGTTGAGCTTGTGAAGAAACAGTATGTGGATTCTTTGAACAAGGAGCAGCGAGATTTCGACAATCTTATCTTGCAATACTACGTCAGCAACGGTTTCAAGGAACTTGGTTCTGATAATTTGAAGACCTTTATAACCATCAAGTTCAACTCAATGAGCGATGCAAAGGAAAAGTTAAATATGTCTGTTGCAGATATACGTGCACACTACTTTGAATTACAACGAAGATTATATGGTGCATAGAAGCAAATTCCCGCTTAATCGCTGATTTCGCTCGTTTATCCGTAACTTTAGATAAGTTACTCGCACTCGGAAATAAAAATAAAAGGTGTTTTATTTTGCATTTCGCTCGTTTATCCGTAACTTTGCATCCGTTTTAATTAAAACCACAAATATACAGCACAATGAATATCAGTTATAAATGGTTGAAGGAGTATGTTGACTTCAACCTTTCGCCCCAAGAAGTCTGCGACGCACTGACCTCTGCCGGACTTGAAGTAGATGCCCTTGAGGAAGTGCAGACCATCCGCGGCGGACTAAAAGGACTCTATGTAGGAAAGGTGCTCACCTGCGACATGCACCCCAATTCGGACCACCTGCATGTGACAACCGTGGACCTCGGAAGGCCGGAGCCTTCGCAAATCGTCTGCGGGGCACCCAACGTGGCCGCCGGGCAGAAAGTCATCGTGGCCGACCTGGGATGCACCCTCTACGACGGCGACAAGGAGTTCCTAATCAAGAAATCGAAACTCAGGGGCGTGGAGTCATGCGGAATGATTTGCGCAGAAGACGAAATTGGCATCGGAACCAGCCACGCCGGCATTATCGTGCTGCCCGAAGATGCGCCCGTGGGACAGCCCGCAGCAGAATATTACCACCTGGAAAGCGACTGGCTCATTGAGGTGGACATCACCGCCAACCGCGCCGACGCCCTCTCACACTGGGGAGTGGCACGCGACCTGTATGCCTGGCTCAGGCAGAACGGCTACGAGACATCGCTCCACCGGCCGTCGTGCGACGAGTTCAAGGTTGACGACAACAGCCTGCCCATCGACGTGGAGATAGTGGAAAAGGAGGCCTGCAAGCGCTATGCCTGCGTGAGCATCACCGACTGCGAGGTGAAAGAGAGTCCCGAATGGCTGAAGAACAAACTCAACACTGTGGGACTGAGGCCCATCAACAATATCGTGGACATCACCAACTACATCATGATGGCCTACGGACAACCCCTCCACTGCTTTGATGCCGACATGGTGAAAGGCCACAAAATCGTGGTGAAGACGATGGCCGAGGGTACGCCATTTGTAACCCTCGACGGCGTGGAGCACCGCCTCAGCAACCGCGACCTGGCCATCTGCAACGAAGAAGAGCCCATGTGCATTGCAGGCGTGTTCGGCGGAAAAGGCTCCGGCACCTACGACACCACGAAGCATGTGGTGCTGGAAAGCGCCTACTTCCACCCCACTTGGATAAGAAAAAGCGCCAGGAGGCACGGGCTGAGTACCGACTCCAGCTTTAGGTTTGAACGCGGCATCGACCCCAACGGCACCATCTATGCACTGAAACAGGCTGCCATTCTTTGCAAACAGCTGGCAGGAGGAAAAATTAGCATGGAGGTGAAAGACGTCTATCCCGAACCGCTGCCCGACTTCGAGGTTGAACTGAAATACGACTACGTTCACCAGCTCATCGGCAAGGTTATTCCGGCCGAAGTGGTGAAAAGCATCGTGACATCGCTCGAAATGAAAATTGAGCATGAAGATGCCGAAGGGTTGCGGCTGATGGTTCCCGCATACAGGGTTGACGTGAAGAGGCCCTGCGACGTGGTGGAAGACATTCTGCGCATCTACGGTTATAATAATGTGGAAATTCCCACTCAGCTGAAATCGTCGCTCGTGGTCAAAGGAGAAGACGACGAGAGGCATGTGCTGGAAAACCTCATCGGCGAACAGCTGGTGGGATGCGGCTTCAACGAGATTCTCAACAACTCGCTCACCAAGGCCGCCTATTACGACGAAGAGGACAAGAACCTTGTGAGAATTGTCAACCCGCTGTCATCCGACCTGAGCATCATGCGGGCCACACTTCTTTACGGCGGACTGGAGAGCATTGCCTACAACGCCAACAGGAAAAGCCCCAACCTGCGCTTCTTCGAGTTTGGAAATGTTTACAAATATACACCCGAAAAGGCCGACGCCGACAACCCCATGAATGCCTATAGCGAAGAAAACCACCTGGCACTGTGGATTACGGGAAAGCGCGTGGAAGGGTCGTGGGCACATGGCGACGAGCAGTCGTCGTTCCACGAACTGAAAGCCTATGTGGTGAACGTGCTCAGGCGGATTGGCCTCAACTTCGGCAACGTGGTGTGGAAAGAGTATGAGGGACAAATGTTCTCGAAAGCACTCACCATTGAGAACCGTGGCGGAAAAGTATTCGGACAAATGGGCATCGTGGACAGGAAAATACTGAAGCAGGCCGACATCGCCGGCGAAGTATATTACGCCGAACTGAATTGGACACAACTCATGAAAGCCGTCAGGAAAAACAAGGTGTTGTTCTCTGAAATCAGCAAATATCCCGCCGTCAGCCGCGACCTGGCACTCCTTATCGACAAGGACGTGGAGTTTGCAAGCATAGAACAGATTGCTTATCAGAGCGAGCGGAAACTGCTCAAGAAGGTGGAACTGTTCGACGTGTACGAAGGCAAGAACCTGCCTCAAGGCAAAAAGAGCTATGCCGTCAACTTCATCCTTCAAGATGAGCAAAAGACCCTCAACGACAAGCAGATTGATGCCATCATGCAGAAAATCATCGGCAATCTGAAAAAACAACTGAATGCGGAACTGCGTTGACAACAAACAATTAACAATAACCAATAAACGAAAGAATCAATCGAAACGGAGTATTGGTTAGAATTATTGCACGAGAGTTTGAATTCATTGACGATAAGTCTTTTGAATCCATCTATGATGAAAATAATAAAATATCAGCAACATTAATTAATTTCATAAGAAGAGCCAAGGAATCGGAGAAATAACGGTTATTGTTGAACTGTTAATGTTTATTGGTCAACGATTATTGTAAAACGGTTATTGGTTATTGTTTAACATTTATTGTACTAAAATGGGAAGAGCATTTGAATATCGCAAAGCAGCGAAACTGAAAAGATGGGGCCATATGGCCAAGACATTCACAAAGATTGGCAAGCAAATCGCCATCGCAGTAAAAGCCGGAGGCCCCGACCCCGACATGAACCCCACCCTTCGCGCCATTATCGCCAATGCCAAGCGCGAGAACATGCCCAAGGACAACATCGAGCGCGCCATTAAAAACGCCATGGGCAAGGACACCAGCGACTACAAGGAAGTGAACTACGAAGGATACGGGCCCCACGGCATCGCCATCTTTGTGGAAACACTTACCGACAACACCACTCGCACCGTGGGTGATGTTCGCTCAGTGTTCAACAAGTTCAACGGAAACCTCGGCACACAGGGCAGCCTCGCTTTCCTCTTTGACCACAAGGCTGTTTTCACCTTTAAGAAGAAAGACGGCCTGGACATGGACGAGATGATTCTCGACCTCATCGACTATGGCGTGGAAGATGAATTCGACGAAGACGAAGAGGAGAACAGCATCACCATCTACGGCGACCCGCAGAGCTTCGGTGCCATTCAGAAACATCTTGAGGAAAACGGATTTGAAGTGACTGGGGCTGAGTTCACTCGCATTCCCAACGACCTGAAGGATGTTACCGCCGAGCAGCGCGAAACCATCGACAAAATGGTGGAAAAACTCGAGGACTTCGACGACGTGCAGACCGTTTACACCAACATGAAGCCCGAAGAATGAAGCATATCACCTATCAGACAAGCGGCACATGCAGCAAAGCCATCGACATTGATATCGATGACGACAACCGCATACAGAATGTTTCCTTCACTGGCGGCTGTCATGGCAATCTGCAAGGCATTTCAACCCTTGTGAGAGGCATGAAGGTGGACGAAGTTAAGGAAAAACTGGCGGGCATTCGCTGCGGTTACAAAAACACCAGCTGCCCCGACCAACTGGCTCAGGCCCTTAGTCAGGCAGACTGACTTTTTCTACAAAGAAACAACAACAATGGGAAGACGGCAACGACTTGTTGCACGGCTTCCCATTGTTGTTTTAAAGAATGTTGGCGAACACAGCCACTTTTTTGACCTGCAAGAAGAAAAAAACGGCCTTTTATGGGTTTCGTATCGTTTTTTTTTTGTATTTTTGTACATTGAATATAATCATCGCGCAAATAAATCTATTCATACTAATTAAAACAATTATGAGCATTCTAATGATTTTACAGTTGCTGATTGTATTATTGGCACTGTGGATTGGTTCGCGCTATGGCAGTCTGGCACTCGGTGCCATCTCTGGCATCGGCCTTGCCATTCTTGTGTTCGGCTTCGGCCTGAAACCCGGTTCTCCTCCTACCGACGTCATTTACATCATCATTGCAGCCGTAACCTGCGCCGGCGTGTTGCAGGCTTCGGGCGGCATGGACTGGATGATTCAAGTGGCCGAGAAAATGCTGCGCAAGCATCCCGACCGCATCACGTTCCTGGCTCCGTTGACAACGTTCTTCCTTACAGTCCTGGTAGGAACGGGCCATGTGGTTTACACGCTGATGCCCATCATCTGTGACATTGCTCTGAAAAAGGGCATACGTCCTGAGCGTCCCTGCGGCGTGGCCTCTATTGCCTCGCAGGTGGGCATCACCTGTTCGCCCATTGCCGCTGCCGTAGTGGCTTTTTCAGCCATTTCGGCGACCAACGGCTTCCATGTGAACAACTTGCAGATTATCATGATAACCATTCCGGCCTGTGTGCTCGGACTGTTGGCTGCTGCATTGGCTTCCTACCACCGCGGAAAGGACCTCGACAAGGACCCGCAGTTCCAGGAGCGCATCAAGGACCCCGTGCAGTACCAATATATTTATGGTAACAGCGCAACCACGCTCGACAAGAAGATTTCAAAAGAATCGAAACGTGCCGTATATATTTTCCTCTGCGCCTTGGGCATCATCGTGCTCTTCTCTATCGTGCAGATGGTAGGCGGAAACCTTCTTCCCTCCTACGACACTGTTCAAGCCGTGAAAAACGGTCCCGAAAGCATCACGCTGCCCGGAGGCATCACGGAAACCGCCAAGCAACTGGCCTCAGCAGGCATCGTCATGGAAGGCGTTACTGAAAGCGTGAAAAAGCCGTTGGCCATGAACCTGGTCATTCAGATTATCATGATTTCCGCCGCCGCATTGATGATTATCTTCTGCAAGGCAAAGCCCAAGAAAGCCGTGGGCGGAGCCGTGTGGCAGTCGGGCATGGTGGCCGTGGTGGCCATCTACGGCATCGCATGGCTGGCCGACACCTATTTCGGCAACTACATGAGCGAGATGAAGCTGATGCTGACCGACCTCGTGAAGGCTTATCCCTGGACCATTGCCATTGCTTTCTTCCTTGTCAGTGTGCTTATCAACTCACAGGGAGCCGTGGTGGTGGCCATGCTGCCCCTTGCCTATTCGCTCAACATTGAGGGTTGGATTTTGCTCGGTGTGCTGCCAAGTGTTTACGGATATTTCTTCATTCCCAATTATCCTTCGGACATTGCCACGGTAAACTTCGACCGTTCGGGTACTACGGTAATCGGAAAATATCTTCTCAACCACTCGTTCATGATGCCTGGCCTCATCAGTGTCATCACGAGCACCATCGTGGCCTATGCACTGTCATATCTTTTCCATTCCATGGGAGCTTTCTAAAAGTTGAATACTAAAAAGTTGAATACTCGGCCTGGGCTTGCGTCCCAGGCCGTTTTTGTGTTCACCATTCAAAAGTCATCAATAATCCTTTCCAATTATAAATAAAACATAAAAAAGGGCATTTTCCTTAAACGTGTGGCATTTTCATTCATCAAATAAACAAATCGAATAAAAATACCACAAATAAAATTCTAATTAGTTATGATGAAAAAATTGTTTTTAGTAATGGCCTTAAGCCTTTCTGTCAGCATGACATGGGCACAGGGCAACGAGAGAGTACGTGTTGAGGATCCGAAAGAACGCACCGAAGCCATGGTGTCGGAGTATGGTCTCAACGAAGAGCAGGCCAAGAAATTGGCTGAGTTAAACGAAAAATACAAGGACGTGCTGGCTCCTCCCCGTGGTCCCAGGCCCCAACAGCCCGGAAACGGCGAAATGAGAAGGCAGCGCCCGCCGCGCCAAGACGGTGGTGTGGAAGGTGCTCGTCCCGAGCGCATTCAGGGTGACAACCCGATGATGGGCCGCATGAGGGAAATGATGGAAAAGCGTCGCGAGCAGATGGAGGCTTACGATAAAGAGCTGAAGGAAATCATGACCGAAGACCAGTTCAAGGCTTATCAGAAGAAAAGAGAAGAAATGAGAGCTCGTCGCCCCAATTTCGGACGCCCGCCAGTTCAGAACCAATAATCCTACGTTTATAATAAGACAAAAAGAAAACTCCCTCTTTTCCCCTTTTCGGGAATGAGAGGGAGCTTTTTGTATGATAACCTTAGTCGAGCAAGACGGCTGAGCGCACGCGGCTGAGCGTCTCGGGCGTCATCTGAAGATAGCTGGCAATGTAGAGCAACGGGGCCCTGAGAGCCACTTGCGGCGAAAGCTTGCACATGCGGCGATAGCGGTTCTCGGCACTCTCAAAGCGCACCAGGTCGGCGTGCACCTGCGAGAGAATGAGCGACTCTTCAAGGATTTTCCTGTACAATATCTGAATGTTCACATTGTGCAGGGCCACTTCTTCAAGCCGCTGTTTGGGCAGTTCATAAAGGATGGTGGGTTCCAGGGCTTCAATCTGTTGCAACGATGGCGTTTCCTTGAACAGGCTTTCTATGCTCATCATGATGGTTCCCTCAACGGCCAGGTATTCCGTCACCTCCTTTCCCTTTTTCAGGTAATACTGCCTCAAGAGCCCTTTGTCAATGTAGATGATGCTCCTGCACACCTCGCCCTCGGAAAGCACCTTCTCGCCCTTGGCATATTTCTTTGCCACGAGCACGCTTTCCAGGATGTCGAGTTCATCGTGGGTCATCGTGCTGTATCTTCTTGCCAGTTCCCTCGCAATATCTCGCTTCGTGTTTTGTAGTTCTTTCATGTTTGCTCCTTTCTTGGATTGAATTTGTATAGTAGGTTAGTGAAATTCTATATGTCAATCGAGTTTAAGCACGGCAAGGAAGGCTTTCTGAGGCACCTCCACGTTGCCGATTTGTTTCATTCGTTTCTTTCCCTTTTTCTGTTTTTCCAATAGCTTGCGTTTTCTGCTCACGTCGCCGCCATAACATTTGGCCGTGACGTCTTTTCTTACCTGTTTCACCGTTTCGCGTGCAATGATTTTGGCACCAATGGCAGCCTGGATGGCGATGTCGAACTGTTGCCGCGGTATCAGCTCTTTCAGTTTTTCACACATTCTCCGCCCGAAGGCCACGGCATTGTCGGCATGTGTCAGCGTGGACAGGGCATCCACCGACTCCCCGTTCAGCAGAATATCGAGCTTTATGAGTCTCGACGGCCGGTAGCTGTCCACATGATAGTCGAACGAGGCATACCCCTTGCTGATGCTTTTCAGTTTGTCGTAGAAGTCGATCACTATTTCGCCCAGCGGCAGCATGAAATGCAATTCCACGCGGTTTCCGCTTACATATTCCTGGTTGATGAGTTCCCCGCGCTTGTCAAGGCATAGCCGCATGATGGGGCCTATAAACGAAGAATCGGTAATGATGCTCGCCCTGATGTAGGGTTCTTCTATGTGGTCGATGAGCGTCTGGTCGGGCAATCCCGAAGGATTGTGTACCTCCTTTTCCCCACCCTGCTTGTCGTAAACCATGTACGACACGTTGGGCACGGTGGTGATAACCTCCATGTTGAACTCGCGGTCGAGCCTTTCCTGCACAATCTCCATGTGGAGCAGTCCCAGGAAGCCGCACCTGAATCCGAAGCCCAGCGCCACCGACGACTCGGGCGCAAATGTAAGCGCCGCATCATTGAGCTGAAGTTTCTCCAGCGACGCCCTCAGGTTCTCATATTCCGTGGGGTCGATGGGGTAAACACCCGCAAACACCATTGGCTTCACCTCCTGGAATCCCTCGATCGCCTTTTGGCATGGCCTGTCCACATGGGTGATGGTGTCGCCCACCTTCACGTCCTTCGAGTCCTTAATGCCGCTGATGATATATCCCACGTCGCCGGCGCTCATTTCCTGCCGTGGAATCATGTCCATCTTCAGCACGCCTATTTCGTCGGCGTCATACTCCATGTCGGTGTTGAAGAACTTCACCTTGTCGCCTTTCCTGATGGTGCCGTTCTGAATTTTGAAATACGCTATGATTCCCCTGAACGAGTTGAACACGGAGTCGAAAATCAGAGCCTGCAACGGCGCATCCTTGTCGCCCTTGGGACATGGAATGCGGTCCACCACGGCCTTCAGTATTTCGTCTATCCCCTCACCCGTTTTTCCGCTTGCCCTGATAATGTCTTTACGGTCACATCCTATGAGGTCGATGATTTCGTCTTCCACCTCCTCGGGCATGGCGCTGGGCATGTCGATTTTGTTGATGACGGGAATGATTTCCAAGTCGTGGTCAATGGCCATGTAGAGGTTGGAAATGGTCTGCGCCTGCACGCCCTGGGTGGCGTCAACCACGAGCAGCGCTCCCTCGCAGGCGGCAATGCTTCGCGACACCTCGTATGAAAAGTCAACATGTCCCGGAGTGTCAATCAGATTGAGTATGTACTTCTCATTGTCCTGCACATATTCCATCTGAATGGCATGGCTCTTGATGGTGATGCCCCTTTCTTTCTCAAGGTCCATGTCATCGAGCATCTGACCCTCGGTGATGGCGATGGTCTGAGTGCGCTCGAGCAGACGGTCGGCAATGGTCGATTTGCCATGGTCGATGTGGGCAATGATACAAAAGTTGCGAATATTTTGCATTGACTTTTATTTTTGTATGCAAAGATACAAATAAATAAATAAAAAGTGAAAACTCAAAGGTGAAAAAATTATATTTCTTTTCATTTCATGGAAAAAGTGGCTCTCGGGGTGATGGAAAACGGGGTGAAAAGGGGCAAAAAAACAAAGCGACCGGCTTCACAGCCAATCGCTTCATATCTTCAATAGGTATTAGTTTTTTTAAGGTAAAAAGATTGTTTTCAGGATAACACTGCAAAGTTAAACACTTTTTTTAATCAACCAAAATAATCCTAACAGTTTTTTTTACGATTTAAATTGTGTGGGAGCACAGTTGGAAAATTTTTACATTTTTAACAAAACGTTTGCACAAACGTTTGCCAAAATTGTTTAATGAGTACATTTTTTACACGCAATAATTCTTGCCGGCTTACATTTTAAACTTGGCAAAAAGTACCCGAAATAAAGAAAATCGGGAAGTCGCCTGCCAGAAAAGAGGACATTTTCCGGCGGGCGGCTTCCCGATTATAGTTTGCTATGTCAAAAAACGCTATCAGCTGTTATACTCCTGCCAGCTTTTCACCTTGATGGCTTTGTCCTTGTAGGCACAGAAGGCCTCAATGAACGCCTTGGCCAGGCGCACGTTGGTCATCAGCGGAATGTTGTGGTCGATGGCCCCGCGCCTGATTCGGTAGCCGTTGGTCAGCTCGCGCTTGGTGCGGTTCTTGGGAACATTGATAATCAGGTCGAACTTATGCTGGGCTATCATGTCCATCACGTTGTTGTCGGCGTTCTCATCGGGCCATGCCACGGCCTCTGCCTTCACGCCGTTGTCGTTGAAGAACTTGGCCGTTCCCGCGGTGGCATAGATGACGTATCCGCTTTCCACCAGTTCCCTTACGGGTTCCAGCAGCGCCACCTTCCCCTTGGCTCCGCCCGACGAAATCAGTATGCCCTTCTTCGGAAGCCGGTAGCCGGTGGCAATAAGGGCGTTGAGCATGGCCTCGTGAAGGTCGTCGCCCAGGCAACCCACTTCGCCCGTTGACGACATGTCCACGCCCAGCACGGGGTCGGCATTTTGCAATCTGGCAAACGAGAACTGACTGGCTTTCACGCCGATGCGGTCAATGTCGAACTCGCTCTTGTCGGCCACCTCGTAGGGAGCGTCGAGCATGATCTTCGTGGCGGTTTCAATAAAGTTGCGCTTCAGGATTTTGCTCACGAAGGGAAACGAGCGCGAAGCACGCAGGTTGCACTCAATGACCTTCACCTCCCTGTTCTTGGCCAGGAACTGTATGTTGAAAGGTCCCGAAATGTTCAGTTCCTCAGCAATGCGCCGCGAAATCTTCTTTATCTGCCTGATGGTGGAGAAATAGATGTGCTGGGCCGGGAACACCATGGTGGCATCGCCGGAATGCACGCCGGCGTATTCCACGTGTTCCGAAATAGCATATTCCACAATGCGGCCCTTGTCGGCCACGGCGTCGAACTCTATCTCCTTGGTGTCCTGCATGAACTGGCTGACCACCACGGGGAACTCTTTCGACACCTCGGTGGCCATTTTCAGGAACCGCTCCAGTTCCTCGTTGTTGTAGCACACGTTCATGGCAGCACCCGACAACACGTATGAGGGCCTCACGAGCACGGGGTATCCCACTTCTTCCACAAACTCCTTGATGTCGTCGAGCGAGGTCAGCGCGCGCCAAGCCGGCTGGTCGATGTGCAGTTTGTCGAGCATGGCCGAGAACTTGTCGCGGTTTTCGGCACGGTCGATGTTCACCGGCGAGGTGCCCAGCACGGGCACGCCCTGCCTGTAGAGTTTCATGGCCAGGTTGTTCGGAATCTGTCCGCCCACGCTGACGATGACCCCGCGCGGCTCCTCCAGGTCGATGACGTCGAGCACACGTTCCAATGACAACTCGTCGAAATAGAGGCGGTCGCACATGTCGTAGTCGGTGGAAACCGTTTCGGGGTTATAGTTAATCATAATGCTCCTGTAGCCCAGCTTCCTGGCCGTGTTGATGGCATTGACCGAGCACCAGTCGAACTCGACGCTCGACCCGATGCGGTAGGCTCCCGAGCCGAGCACCACCACCGACTTGTCGTTCTTGTAGTAGTTGATGTCGTGGCCCTCCACGGCATAGGTCATGTAGAGGTAGTTGGTCAGTTCGGGATGTTCCGAGGCCACGGTGGGAATGCGCTTCACGGCGGGCACTATGCCTTTCCGTTTCCTGTGCTGCCTCACCTTCAGGTTCTCTTTCTCCATGTTTCCGCCCAAGGGTTTCAGCACGAAGCGGGCTATCTGGAAATCGCTGAAGCCGTTCACCTTAGCTTCTTCCAGCAACTCGTCGGGAAGTTCTTCCAGGCTATTGTATTCCTGTAGCCGGTGCTTCAAGTCAACAATGTGCTTCAGCCGGTTGAGGAACCAAACGTCAATCTTCGTGAGCTGTTCTATGCGCTCCACGGTGTACCCCTCCTCCAGGGCCTGTGCAATGGCGAAGATGCGCAGGTCGGTGGGGTTCTCCAGCGCGTCGTCGAGGTTGTCGAAACGCGTGTGGTCATTGCCCACAAAGCCGTGCATGCCCTGCCCTATCATCCTGAGGCCCTTCTGCATCATCTCTTCGAAGGAGCGGCCGATGCTCATGATTTCGCCCACCGACTTCATGCTGGAGCCGATTTGCCGGCTCACGCCCGAGAACTTGGTGAGGTCCCAACGCGGAATCTTGCAAATCATGTAGTCGAGGCTCGGGGCCACATAGGCCGAGTTGGTGGTTCCCATCTCGCCAATTTGGTCGAGGGTGTAGCCCAGCGCAATCTTTGCCGCCACGAAGGCCAGCGGGTAACCGGTGGCCTTGCTGGCCAGGGCCGACGAGCGCGACAACCGGGCGTTGATTTCTATGATACGGTAGTCGTTGGTCTGTGCGTTGAAGGCAAACTGGATGTTGCACTCGCCCACGATGTTGAGGTGTTTCACGCACTTGATGGACAACTCCTGAAGTTGCTTCACCTGATCGTCGGTGAGCGAGCAGGTGGGCGCCACCACTATCGACTCGCCGGTATGGATGCCCAGCGGGTCGAAATTTTCCATCGAGGCCACGGTGAAGCAGCGGTCGTTGGCATCGCGGATGACCTCGAACTCAATCTCTTTCCACCCTTTCAGGCTCTCTTCCACCAGTATCTGGGGTGCAAAGGTGAAGGCGCTTTCGGCCAGTTCGCGGAACTTCTTCTCGTCGGGGCAGATGCCCGAGCCCAGTCCGCCAAGGGCGTAGGCTGAGCGAATCATCACCGGGAAGCCTATTTCATGGGCGGCGCGCAGGGCGTCGTCCATGTTCTCCACGGCATGGCTAACGGGCGTCTTCAGCTCCACCTCGTTGAGTTTTTTCACAAAGAGGTCCCTGTCTTCAGTGTTCATAATGGCCTCCACGCTGGTTCCGAGCACTTCAACGCCATACTCCTTGAGCGTGCCGTTCTGATAGAGTTCGGTACCGCAGTTCAACGCCGTCTGTCCGCCGAAGGCCAGCAGGATGCCGTCGGGGCGCTCCTTCTTGATGATTTCGGTGACGAAATAGGTGTTGACGGGCTGGAAATAAACTTTGTCGGCGATGCCTTCCGAGGTCTGGATGGTGGCGATGTTGGGGTTCACCAGAACGCTGCTGATGCCTTCCTCGCGCAAGGCTTTCAATGCCTGGGAACCAGAATAGTCGAACTCACCGGCCTGGCCTATCTTCAAGGCTCCTGAGCCAAGTACCAATACTTTGCTAAGTTTCTTTTTCATAATAAAATGACAGTAAATTATCTTTTTGCGTTGCAAAGGTACACATTATTTTCAGAATATATGTCACTATAACACTTTTTTTTCGGTTTTAATGATAATTTGTTGGCGCGCACATCGATTATGGCGGTCTCACAGCGGGCAGACAACCGTTGTGGCGTGTCAAGAAATACATATCACGCACAAGAAAAAGCAATCGATTTGACCGGCTTTTTCGACCTCGGAAAAGACGTTTTGTAAAGATTTTTCAGAAACATAATTTGTATCATGGAGTTTGACCGCAAATTGCGGGGAGAGATTTTGAAGATTGAGAGGAGAAATTTTGAAGTTTGAGAGGTGAAATTTGCGGTCAAACTCCCCGTGTTTATAAAGTGCCTGATTATCAACACATTACAAAACACTCGTAATTTTGATAAAATTGTAAAGAAATTTTACCTCTTCTAACGGAAAACCGACACATCAAAAAAGTATGGAAAAACAATAGAAAGTGGTACATATTTGCGACGAGCCGCCCTGAAAAGTATTTATAAAGACCATACAAAACCTTACACCTTATTATATATATAGGGGATGACGGCGGCTGGCAAAACGGCCGATGCGTTAATCTTCATAAAAAAGTTCGTTTCTTACCACATTTCTTTGTACATTTGCCGAAAAAAAAAGGAAACGACATGAAATTGATAAGATGGGGGTTCATTGGCTGCGGCGAGGTGACGGAACGGAAATCGGGCCCGGCCTTCAACGAAGTGACGGGGTCGCACGTGGTGGCCGTGATGTGCCGCAACAAGGAACGCGTGCGCAAATATGCTGAGGACCACGATGTTAAGAAGTGGTACACCGACGCTCAGGAACTCATTAACGATCCCGAGGTGAACGCCGTCTATGTGGCCACGCCCCCAAGTTCCCACGCCACCTATGCCATTATGTCCATGCGCGCCGGCAAGCCCGTCTATGTGGAAAAGCCGCTGGCCGCCTCCTACGACGACTGCACGCGGGTAAACCGCGTGAGCGAGCAGACGGGGGTGCCCTGCTTCGTGGCCTATTATCGCCGCTACCTGCCCTATTTCAACAAGGTGCGCGAAATAGTGGGAAGCGGAACCTTGGGGCGCATTGTCAATGTGCAGCTACGGTTCTCTACCCCACCCCGCCCGCAGGACTATCGAACGGGGAGCAGCCTGCCATGGCGATTGCAACGCGACATTTCGGGCGGAGGCTATTTCTACGACCTGGCACCCCACCAGCTCGACATCCTGCAAGAGTTGTTCGGCGTCATTGTGGAAGCCGACGGCATCTGCGCCAACCGCGGCGGACTCTATGAGGTGGAGGACAGCGTGAGCGCGTGCTTCCGCTTCGAGAACGGCGTGCCAGGAAGCGGGTCGTGGTGCTTCGTGGGCCACGAATCGGCACGCGAGGACTGCATAGAAGTGGTCGGCGAGAACGGCACGCTATGCTTTTCCGTCTTCAGCTATTCGCCCATTCACCTGATTACGAGCGACGGCGACAACCTCATCACCGTGCCCAATCCGCCATACGTGCAACTGCCCATCATCCGCTCGGTGATTGAAGACCTGCAGGGCATCGGCGTGTGCAAGGCAACATGCGTAAGCGCCACACCCGTGAACTGGGTGATGGACCGCATACTGGGGAAATTTTGAAAAGTGAAAAGGTGAAAAATATCCTACATCCACATCGTTTGCCGGCTATGGTTTTCCTTTGTATGATGATGGCCGTCGCGCCACTTCACGCGGAGGAGATGACGGAGAATGCCGATTCCGTGGAAAAAACCGTGGAAAAGCGGCCCGACGTGTTCCACCGCGTGGGCAACTTCTTCACCAAATACTTCCGCGACTTCAACGAAATCGACACCACATACATAGAGCCGCAACACTACAACTACGCGCTGATGCTCCAGAACACAAACACCTACGAAACCTACACACTGCGCTCGAAAACCGGGCAGAGCATCTTCTTCGCACCTCAGCCCACCTACCGCATTGGCCCGTACTTCGGATGGCGGTGGATTTTCCTGGGCTACACCTTCGACGTGAAACACCTCACCAACTCGCACAACAAGAAAGAGTTCGACATCAGCCTCTATAGCAACCTGGTGTGCGTGGACCTGTATTACCGCAAGACCGGCAACGACTACCTTATCAGGCAGATAGACCTGAACAACGGCGACGGGCGGCGCAACCTGCACCATGTGAACTTCGACGGGCTGAACGTGGGCATCACGGGCGTTGACCTGCACTACATCTTCAACCACAAGAAATTCTCCTATCCGGCGGCCTTCAGCCAGAGCACCGTGCAAAGGAAATCGTGCGGAACGGCACTGGCCGGCATAGGATACACCAAACACAGCATCGACCTGGACTTCGACAGGTTGCAGGATGTGGTGAAAAAAAATGTCGTGGACATCAACCGCGAGCAGGAAGTGAAGCTCGACAGTGGGCTGATGTTCAAGAAAGTGAGCTACACAAACATCTCTATGTCAGGTGGATATGCCTACAACTGGGTGTTTGCACGCAACTGGCTCCTGGCGGGGTCGTTGTCGTTGTCGATGGGATATAAACGCGCGGCCGGCGACCTGAGAAGAGACGAGCGCACCATTTTGCGCGACTTTTCGTTCCAGAATGTCGTGCTCGACGGCACAGGGCGTTTCGGCATCGTGTGGAACAACACCAAATGGTTTGCGGGAATGAGCGCCATCGTACATAGCTACAACTACCGGAAGGCGCAATTCTCGACCAACAACTCCTTCGGAAGCCTTAACTTCTACGCGGGATTTAACTTCAACCGCAAGCGGGGACACTGACCGCGGTTCACACAATAAAAAAAGGAAACAACATGAAGAAAATCTTTTTCGGACTTTTACTGGCCATTTTGGCAACAACGGCAAAGGCGCAACTGGTAAGCTATGAAAAAAGTGATAGCGCGCTCGTTTTATCACTATTGAAAGAAGCCCGGCAACAACCGTCGGGCACCAACATGGTGATTTGGTTCGGACGACAACTACAGGGCGTGCCATACGTGGCACACACGCTGGAGCCGTTTGACAAAGAGCGGCTCATCGTCAACCTGCGCGAACTGGACTGCACCACGTTTGTAGAGAACGTCGTGGCCCTCACCATGTGCCATAAGGACAGCCTGTGCTCCTTCGAGGCCTTTTGCCACATCCTCCAGAAACTGCGCTATGAGCAGGGCGACGTGCCGGCATACATCAAGCGCAACCATTATTTCACTTCCTGGATAGAGGACAACTCAAGCATGGGCTTTTGCTATGAATTGCAGTCGCCCAACCCGCCGTTCACCGCCCTGCAGACCATTCACGTGGACTACATGACGAAAAACGTGGACAAATACCGCATGCTGACGGTCAACCCGCAAGACGTGCCGGAAATAAGGAAAATGGAAGAAAGCATAGAGGGGAAAAAGTATCGCTATATTCCCATTTCAGAAATCAACAACACCAAACTATTGCGCGAAACGGTTCACGACGGCGACATCTT
Source organism: Prevotella sp. (assembly GCA_017474515.1). Lineage (GTDB taxonomy): Bacteria > Bacteroidota > Bacteroidia > Bacteroidales > Bacteroidaceae > Prevotella. Next base: position 20,781 of record JAFVHN010000036.1, read on the forward strand.
AGCCATCATCACCAATGTGAAAGGCCTTGACACACAGCACATTGCCCTTGCCCTGTGGCACGATGACGGCCTGCACATCCTCCATGCGTCGAGCGTGAGAAAGAAAGTGGTTGACGAGCCCGTACCCCTGAAGCAGTACCTCATCAACCGAAAGACCACACCCGGCATCCGCGTGGTTAGAATTAGGAATGAGGAATTAGGAATGAGGAATTAGGAATGAGGAATTAGGAATGAGGAATTAGGAATGAGGAATGACAGCAATTCCTAATTCCTCATTCCTCATTCCTCATTCATTTAAGGAACGGCCTGACGCTTTTGTCGGGACCAAGATAAAAGCCTGTTTGCGTGGGCTGGTTATAGCCCGTGTTCTGCGCCGCCACGCTCAGGCGGTAGGGAATGTCTTCTTCAAGACAATTCATTCTATAGGACGTGGGAATGGCCGACACATATAGGCGCAATTCGGTGCTTTCCGCATTTCTGGCCAACACCTCCTCGCGCCAGTCGCCAAGGATGTCGGCACAAAGGCAGGGGTTCGACTTCGTGCCATTGTTGAACTGTGCTCCGGCAAAGTGCTCAACGTTTTTCATGAGCCCCGTTTCCCAATCGTACTTGCTAACGGTCTCGTGGTCAAGCATTTCGCGCAGCAGGTCACCGTCCCACCAAATTCCGAAATTGGTGGGGATGCGTGCGCCACGGATGCGCAGGCCATTATTGTCGCCGCCATCCTCAACCGCTTCTTGCGGACGGCTCGGGGCAACAATGTTTCCCTTGATGTCCCTGATTCCCCCGCTCTCGCTGCTCCACATCTCCAGGCCCGGGTTAGTTGGGTCGATGTCGGCGGCCATGCACCGCCCCACGTCCTCGTTGCTCTTTATCTGGAAGATGACGCGTCCGGTGCGTGCATCCCTGAAGTCACTGCCGTCGCGACGGTTCTCGTGGCAATCCCACACCTGCAGGTTCTCCGACGAGGGGTCGAAGGCCGTCAGGTGAAGGGCGTCGCCATGGCCCATCCCCGTGTTATAGAGTCCGCGCCCATCGTTGTCAACGGCCATGGAGCCGTAGGTAATTTCGTCGCATCCGTCGCCGTCAACATCGGCCACCCTGAGGTTATGGTTTCCTTGTCCGGCGTACGACGACCATTCGGGGCTGTTCGTGTCAAACGTCCAGCGGTTGGTGAGCCGTCGGCCGTCCCAGTCCCAGGCGGCTATCACCGTGCGCGTATAGTAGCCGCGGCAAAAGATGCCGCTGGCCTTCACGCCGTCGAGATAGGCCACGGCGGCCAGATAGCGCTCGGAGCGGTTGGCGTGGTCATCGCCCCAGGCCGACATTTCGCCCCGTTCGGGAACATAGTCGGCGGTGGCCATCACTCCGCCTGTCAGGCCGTTGAAAACCGAAATATATTCCGGCCCGTCCATGATGCGGCCCGTCTTGTTGTCGCCGTGCACCTCGGAATTGAGGAAACTTCTGCGGCGGTTGTGAATCTCCGTGCGCGTCAGGTCTTTGGGCAGGGTCTTTTCTATTTCCTCCCATTCCCTTCGCCTTCGCATGGCATCCTCGCGCTCCTCTCTCAACTTGGCGGCATAGGCCTCGGGGTCGGCCTTGATGACATCCATGCCGCGGCGCCAGTCGGCCTGCGCATCGCCAATCACGGTGCCCAAACCATCGATGGTGCCGTCGGCGGTCTTCACCATCAGCTCGGCACGGCCGTCGCCGTCGAAGTCATAAACCATGAACTGCGTGAAATGAGCCCCGGCACGGATATTCCGGCCCAAATCGATGCGCCAGAGGCGCGTGCCGTCAAGCCGGTAACAATCAATGAGCACATTGCCGGTGAAGCCCGCAAACATGTTGTCCTTGGAGTTCGAGGGTTCCCATTTGAGGAAAATTTCATATTGCCCGTCGCCATCTACGTCGCCGATGCTCGCGTCGTTGGCATGGTATTCGTAATTCACGCCGTCGGGCGATTGTCCGCCCTGGGGCTTTTCAATCTTTATGGGCAGGTAACCTTCCGGCGCATCGTGCTTTAATAGGAAGCGGCCGTCCTGCCCCCCACCCTTCACCTCATAGAGGGCATCGCCCTGCGAGGGGTTCTCGTCGATGAAGAATGTGCCGCCCTCGCTAAGGGGACGGTCGTTGAGCTTCCTGCCGTCGCGAAACACGTTGAAAGGCTGGCCCGTGCGGTCGCTGCTTAGCGTACGCCAACTCACCACCACCTTGTTGTCGTGGCGAATGGCCACCACGCCGCGGTTGAGGTGCTCTCTTTTCAGCTTCTTCAGGTCATAGCGCGGCTGGCAAACGGCATGGAAAGCCAAGGCTATGGTAATAATCGTTAACAATAGTTTTTTCATTTAAGGTAGTATTTCTAAAAACATTGCAAAATAACGAGAAATGAAACAAAATACGCTTTGATTATTGACAAATAAAAGGAGAAACCCCACATTTTGTCAAAAATTATTGTTTATTGTCCTATTTCCTGCTCCTTGTCTCGACGCGGAGCCGTTGGAAAACTGACTCGTTGTCATCACGTTTGAAGAATGGGCAAAATGAAAAGTCCCGGACTTCACTAGGAAATCCGGGACCTTGTTGATGATAGAAACATGCAGGTGATAATTATTTCACGGTCACCTTCTTTCCGTTCACGATATAGAGTCCGCGAGGCAGGCCGTCGGTGCTGGCCTCCTTGCGCAGGCGGCGACCGTCGAGGGTGAAGACGCCCTGTTTTCCTGCTTCAACGGACTTGACGGTCTTGATGGCGGTGGCATCGCTGTCGAATTCGCCAACGATGTAGTCCTTATATTCCGCCCAGGCACTCTTGTAGATACTGGCCGTTCCCATGGGAACGCGGATGACAGAACCCTCCATAAGGTCGCCAAAGACATTAACCCCCACTTGTGCCGGGGTGTGTGAAAGCACATCAATAGACAACCACTGGTCCTCATAGCCGCAGAAGGCATAATCGCCGATGGATTTCACTGAAGCAGGAATGAGGTTGACATCGGTGGCGCCATAAAACGCGCCTTTGCCAATGGTCTCAAGCTGGGACTCCTCACTGAAGAAAGCGCCCATGCAGCCGGAGAAGGCATAATCGCCCACATGCTTGACATTCTTTCCTAATGAAATATTCTCCATCAAGGAGCCGGTGAAGGCGTAATCGCCAATCTCGGTCACGGTGGGTGGCATGTTGTAAACAATCATTCCCGGACAATAATAGAAGGCATAGTCGCCCACACGCCACAAATAGTCGTTGTCGGGGAAGCTGACATATTCCAGGTTTTCACAGTCTTTAAAGGCGTTATCGCCGATTTCCGACAGGCCGGTGAAATAGGAGAGCTCGTCGAAAGACTTTATCTCCGTATTGCCTGTAAAGACATTTCCGAGGTCGTAAACCCTTGAGGCCTCCCACTCGTCGAGACCGCCGTCGTGGTTGCCGTCCCAATTCTCCAGGCAGAGGGCTTCCACGTTTTCGTCCTGGAACTCAATCCAATTGCCAATGCGCACCTCGTCGATAACATTTCCGGGATGCCATGTCAGCATGTCGTTTGCGCTGTAGGTGATGTAACTGACATTTGCAGGATTTACCACGCGGCAGCCTTTCAAGTTGACGGAACCCACGCGTTCGAAGACATAGTGTCTGGGAGACTGCATGAACACTTTGGAGTTGTCGAAGTAGAACTCTGCCGGATCACCGGCCTCCTCCTGGAATCCGGTTTCCTCGTCGTAATAGCTTTCCCTGGTGGCTCCCCTCACTGCCGGGCCGTTGTCGCAGTAGATGACCGCGTCAATGTTTTTGATGGTGATGCTGTTTGTCCAGCCTACATTGACGTTATCGTTGTCTATGCCTACATTGTGCCCGCTGATGATGAGCTTGGGCTTGTGGTAGTAATAGGAATTTGTGGTACTGATATTGACATCGTTGTCGCTCTGTATCGCAATATAGTCGTCCGAGATGACGTAGTTTTCACCCTCAACCTTGATGTTTAACTCACCCCAGGAAACCCAAATGGCCGGAGTGTACGCCTCCGCTGTCTTGATGTATGCGTTTTTGAGCGTTAATTGGCCATTCTGACGGTTGTACCACACGCCTCCTACTATGTTTCTACCGTCGTTATAGGAGAACGCCCCGTCCTCGTCGAGGTTGTCTTCGGCAAGTTGCTGGCCAGCAATCCACATGTTGTATGTCTGCCTTGCCTGCATATAGGGAGAGTACTGCGGGCACCGCTGTTTGTAAAGGTCTAGGTAATAAGGTGTTACATAAATAATGGTGCTTGGGGTAAGACACCCTGCGATGGTAGCATCTGTACCGCCCAAAGCATCATGTGCGAGGGTCGGAGGAGTACTGCCTTCCATCACGATTTTCGTGATGGATGACCGGGGAGTGCCCTGCATGAACGCCTCTTCACCAATGCTCGTCACCATGGCGGGAATGGAGAGTTCGCAAAGCTCGTTGTTGCCGTAGAAGGCTTGCGAGTCGATGGTTTTAAGTTTTGAGGGCAGTGTCAGGCTCGTAAGGTTACAACTGGCGAAAGCCAGATCACCGATGGTTTCCAAATTACTGTTAGCCTCAAAAACCACTTTCTGCAACTGTTCATTATTATAGAAAGCAGACCCCGAAATCGTTTTCACATTACGGGGAATAGTAATTTCTTGTAGTGCGCACCAAAAGAAGGAGCTCATGCCGATGGTTTTCAGGCTGGGTGGCAGCAAAACTTCACACAGGTTGGAACAATCCGCGAAATCGCCGTCAATCTGTTCCAGCCCCTTGAAATAGCGTAGCTCGGGGAAACGGGTGATTTGCTTGTTGCCCCTGAACTTGTTCCCAAGCGACGTCACCAGCCTTGCCTCAATGTAGTCGAGCTTGTTGTCTTCGTTTTCGTCCCAGTTCTGCAGGCAGATTTGCTCAACCTTGCTGTCCTGGAAGGCGATTGTTCCCGTGATGCGAATCGAAATCGGATAGAAGGGCGTGACGCCGTCGTCGGTGAACGCCATCAGGGAACTTGAGAAACTCACGTTGAGGGGCATGGTGATGGCCGAGTCGTAGCTGAGGTTCGCCACATTTTTAAACACGCCTTGGCTGTTTGTCGTGTGCGCCTTGAGCGTGCCTCCGTTCTCTATAGAAATGTCCACATAGACGGGTGGGTACGGATTGCTGGAGCCTCCGGGATTGTAGTAACCGCTGATGCAAGAGTGCGTAGTATTGATGTCCACGTCGCAGCCGTTGATGATGAGTTCAGCGTTATAGGACTCTAAAGGCCGCGATTTGTACATGTCAATGCCATACATGTCCAGACGGGTGTCAACGCATGTGATGTTCAGCGTCGGGCGATTGCCGGCATCCGCCTCTCCGCTGACAATCTCCAACCGGTCCTCACACAAAATCGGTATGTATTGGCCGATGAGGTTATTAACGCCAATCAACTTGATAGTAAGGGATTTGTTGCTTGCATTGATACACGGTTGTCCAAAGTCCTCCGGCGTCTGACGTGAGATGATGGTGGCATTGTTGAGAACCAACGTGTTGGTGAGCGGCTCATAAGACACGCCTTGTACGTAATTGTCCGACTCGTCGGTAACCTGGATGTTGTGGGCATTGGAAGAGGTGACAGGCACGCCCGCCACAAAGAAGCCATAATCAGTTTGCGCACCAATCGGCAAACAGCCAAACAGCAGTAATGCCGCCGTCAACATAATTGTTTGGGTGGGGTTAAAAATCTTCATAACGTTTGTCTTTGGTTAATAATTTATTATGATGGCAAAGATAGGATTTTTCCGCCAAACTGCCAAACATTAGCCCTGTTTTTTTTCAAACCACAGTTCTATTTCCTACCGATTTATGTGGTACTTGTAGCTTTCCTCGATGAAAGTCGCTGTTTCTTTCAATGAAACTTGGTGTGCAACCGCAAGAAACTCGCAGATATTTGGCATCACAAGAGTTGACGCATGTCAAAAGACAATATATTTTTTGTTATCAGAACTTATTTTTAGTGTGAATCTTTCACCAATTTCTCAAGAAATGATTAACTTTGCAGCGAAAACGTAAAAGGATTGTTGACATGGGAGGCTTCTTTGGAACTATCGGCAGCAAGGACTGCATCAACGACTTGTTTTATGGAACGGACTACAACTCGCACCTCGGCACGAAGCGGGCGGGGTTGGTGACCTACGACACGGAGCATGGCTTTACGCGCAGCATCCACAGCCTGGAGCGCGACTACTTCCGCAGCCGTTTTGAGGCAGAGCTGGAGCATTTCAGGGGAAACAGCGGCGTAGGCGTCATCAGCGACACCGACCCGCAGCCCATTCTGGTGAACTCGCACCTGGGACGCTTTGCCGTGGTGACGGTGGCACGGGTGAACAACCTGCGCGAGATAGCCCGCGAGCTGATGGAGAAGCGCATGCACTTCAGCGAGATGAGCCAGAACAACATCAACCAGACGGAGCTCATTGCCCTGCTCATCAATATGGGCGACACCTTTGCCGACGGCATCAACCTGGTATATAAAAAGGTGAAGGGCTCGTGCTCCATGCTCATTCTGACCGAAGACGGCATCATCGCCGCTCGCGACGCCCTGGGCCGCACGCCCATCGTGATAGGCCGCCGCGGCGACACTTATGCCGCCACGAGCGAGTCGGCAAGCCTTCCCAATCTCAACTTTGAACTGTTAAGAGACGTTGGGCCGGGCGAAATCATAAAGCTCACCACCAATGGCATTGAGGTCATCCAGCAACCGTTCAGTCGTTGCCAGATATGCGCTTTCATGTGGGTGTACTACGGTTTCCCGGCCAGCGACTATGAAGGCGTGAACACGGAATATGTGCGCGAAGAAGCCGGCAAAGTGATGGGACAGGAAGACGACACCGAAGCCGACTGCGTGTGCGGCATCCCCGACAGCGGCGTGGGAACGGCTCTCGGCTATGCCGAAGGCCACGGCATTCCCTACAAGCGTGCCGTGCTGAAATACACGCCCACATGGCCCCGCAGCTTCACGCCGAGCAAACAAAGCCGCCGCAGCCTCGTGGCCAGGATGAAGCTCATTCCCAATGCCGCCATACTGAAAGGGCAGCGCGTGGTGTTCTGCGACGATTCCATCGTTAGGGGCACGCAATTGAAGGACAACGTAAAGACGTTTTTCGAGAACGGCGCCCGCGAGGTGCATGCCCGCATTTCCTGTCCGCCGCTGGTCTATGGCTGTCCGTTCATTGCCTTCACCGCGTCGAAAAGCGACCTGGAACTCATTACGCGCCGCATCATCCAGGATTTTGAGGGCGACCCCAACAAAAATCTCGACAAATACGCCCGTACCGACAGTCCGGAATATCAGCGCATGGTAAAGGAAATCGGCGTAAGACTAGGACTTACAAGCGTGAAATTCAACAAAATAGAAACGCTTATCAAGGCCATCGGACTGCCCAAAAACCGCATCTGTACCCATTGTTTCGACGGTTCTGGATATTATTTTGATTCAAGTGAAGAGTGAAAAGTGAAGAGTGAAAAAATATACTGCCGCCATCAGTAACGTCTAAACTCAAAAATTTATAATTCATAACTTAAAGGGCAGACTGACCATTACCTCGGTTAAGTCTGCCTTTGTTCTATGTGCCTTCACGTTGGCGCCGACGGTGAAAGGACCCAAATCGTAGGCCACTCCGATACGTTCATAATAGGGCGTTTCGAGTGAACGGGCAATCTCTCCCATGTTTCGATAGACGTAAAAACCGATAGCCATCTGCAACGACAGGCGGCGGTAATAGACGTTGTGTTTGGCACTGACGCCCACCGACCATGGCGAAAGCCGTTTGTCATAGCCTCTCAGCGCATTCCATTTCTCGGCTTCCCGAGCGTAGTTGCCGTAGATGACATCTACGCCGGCGCCGGATGCCCATCGCCGCGCATACCTGCACATGAGCGACGTTTCAAAATGGTGAGTGTGCCAAATGGCGAAATCCTCCTTTCGGTAGTCAGCATCGCCGGGTTTTGCGGTGAACTGCGTGTGTTGCCATTCTTCAAGCATGGTACGTCCGCCGTAAGCGTAAGCGACGTTCAAAAACCAATATGGCTTGAACGCATGGGGGCTGAAGGCTTTGTGATTTGCCGCCACCTCATGCTGCGGCCTATAGACCACGCCCATCCTTGCCGCCACCACATTGGCACCTTTGTTGGGCCTGTTCAACGCCCCGTTGCTGTGGTGGTAGAACTCAGCCCCCGCCTTGACGCCCCAGTTCTTTGTGACGAAATAACAGGTGCTGAGTTCCGCCCCGAAGAACACCAGCCACCGCGAACCAATCATCTCGTTGTCGATGGCATCGCGGCGGTTGTATTTCCTGCGGCTCCACCCAGTCCCGACCTTCAGGCCATAGCCCGTTTCCCATTTCCTTGTGCGGAACAGGGTTCGTGAAAATTGAGCATAGAGTGAAACGATATTCCCTTGCTGCGAGTCGTAATCCACTTCCTGAATGTTGGGCCACTCGTTGTCAGCCCGTTTGTGCATAGTAACGCCGTGGTTCATGTTCAGCCGCAGTCCGGCCGAAAGCGAGGGAAACGCGTAATCGGCATCAAAATCGTTGCTGTCGGAAGGCAATGCCGACCATGTAAGCATCATGTCCACAGCCACATTGTTCTGCTTCACCATCCATTTCGATTGGTATTTGTCAATGCTTACGGTCCTTCCGGGCAGCACGGACACCTCCCCTCCCCAGTGCCCCGTCCGGCGAATCGAGTCGGCTTCTTCTCCGCGCACGCCGAGCGCAGGCATAAAGAGGGTTAAAAAGAGAAACAGTGAAAAGATAACCGGTTTGTTCAACTTTTCATTCTTGATTTTATTTTTAGAGTTCAGGAGTTCGGGGTTCAGGAGTTCAGACGATACTTTTTGGCACAGGCCAATCCCTCACTCTTCATCCCTGATGCCTGATTCCAACACCTTCTCGGCTCTTTCCAGGTCCTCGGGCGTATCAATTCCCACCGTTTCCAGATTGGTGATTGCCACCCTAATGACGTAACCGTTTTGCAGCCATCGCAACTGTTCCAGGCTTTCGGCCTTCTCCAGCGGACTGGGCTCCAGGCGTGTCAGCTCCTGGAGAACTGCGTTTCTGTAGGCATACAGGCCAATGTGCTTGAGGAACGTATGGCTTTTCAGCCACTCCTCCTGCCCCACCCCTCTGAGGTAGGGAATGATGCTGCGGCTGAAATACATGGCGCGCCCTTTCAGGTCGGTCACCAATTTGGGACTGTTGGGATTGCTCAGCGCCTGGAAGTCCTGTTCGGCAGTGAAGGGTTTTCCCAGTGTGGCAATCTGCGTGTCCTGGTCTTCAAAACATCGGCATACGGCTTCTATCTGCGAGGTGTGAATAAAAGGCTCGTCGCCCTGAATGTTTACTATCACGTCGGCATCGGTGTTCAGGATGCGTGCGGCCTCGGCAATGCGGTCGGTGCCGCTGCGGTGTGCCGTGCTCGTCATGACGGCCTGTCCGCCGAACGCTGTCACGGCATCGTAGATGCGCTCGTCGTCGGTGGCCACCCAGGTATCGTCGAGCACTCGCGACGACTGTTCGTAAACTCTCTGAATAACGGTTTTGCCGCCAAGCATGGCAAGGGGCTTTCCCGGAAAGCGCGTAGAAGCATAACGCGCTGGAATAATGGCTATTGCTTTCATCTTTTCAATATTTTGTCATTGTTTTTCGGTTCTCATTTTCGCCTAAAGGCACGGTCTTACAGCAAGATTTACGTTACGTTTCCAAACTTTTGTTGTGAGACAAAGGCTGATTAAGCAAACAATCCCGCCCCAAAAGGAGGAACTACAATCCTTCAATCAGGTTTCATTTTTCTTCATCAGCCGCTTTGTGTGCATCAGTTCCTTGTGTAACTGTTCCATTCGCTCTTTCAACTGCTCCTGTGACGGCAACATATCTTTAATGCGAATGTTGTTGTACGTGGCAACCCCCATAGGCGTAGTTATGCCCTTAAACGACCATTGTACATCCGATCTGTTCAAATCAGAACAGATTAACAGTCCAATAGTTGGGTTGTCATCGTGTTGTTTCAATATTTCGTCAACAGCATTCACATAGAAATTCAATTTTCCGGTAAATTCCGGTTCAAAGGCCCTTGCCTTTAATTCACAAACTATATAACAGCGTAAACGTATATGGTAGAACAACAAATCTATTTTTCGTGTTCTGCCGCCCACAAGAATTTCCTTTTGCTTGCCTAAGAATGCGAAGCCGTTTCCCATTTCAAGCAGCAATGCCGTAACGTTTTCATGAAGTGCCTTTTCCAACTCCCTCTCGTCGTATGTTTCGTGTTCTACCGTAGCAAATCCAAAATCATAGTTTTCTTTTACCACTTGTCCGGCCAGTACAGCCAGTTGCGGGGTCAAATGCTGCGGGAAATTGTTGGGGGCTTTGCCACGTTTATTATAAATATCATCCTTCATCACTCTTGAAAGTACATCGCGGCTTATGCCTTCTTTAATGGTATAACCCACATAAAACAAGGCTTCCTCGATGGATCGGGAATGTTGAACGATGCGAACATGATGTCCCCACGGAACACATGCAAACGGCAGCGGAAATTCTGAAACAGGCTGTTTCAGAATTAGCGCTCTGTCATCATTAGGGAAGAGTTTTTTTTCATATTCGGCAGACGGGAGCAATTCTGAAACAAGCTGTTTCAGTTTTTCCTTGTCCTCTGAATAGAACAGGTACCACTGCTTCATATACCACAGGTTCCTGACAGAAAAGTTTGTGCTGTCAGGAAACTCACGTTTCAAATCCAGGCTCACCTGTTCCACCACGCCGCTTCCCCAGCGTTCCTCAGCCTTTTTCTGCACGATGTCACGCCCCAGTTGCCAGTTGAACAACAGCTTTTCGCCATTGACCTTCAAGGCAGCCTTCACCTGAGCCGAACGGTAACGGAGTTTTACCTCTGCTATCCATTCTGAATAATCTGCATCCAATTTTATGTCGTGCGACCTCACGAACTGTGGTTCGGTCATTATTTCTTCCATATTGCTTATTGCTAAATGATAATTTGGAAAAACTCCTTGAACATTCTGGCCGTTTCTTTAGTTTGCAAAGGTAGCCATTTTTTAGTAAATAATGTGATTTAACAGAAAAAAAGACACGCACATTATAATATTATTCGAGATTTCGCTAATGGATGGAGTTCAGGAGATGCAGTAATTCAAGGGTTCAAGCTTTACTTATCATCCACTACATATTTTAAAAAGCTACACCCTCAGAACCGCTGCACGGACTCCCAAACTGCAAATCTCCTCATCTGCAAAAAAGAAAGGTGAATGCGACACTTGAATGATTACGTCCGTTTGTCTGTAATTATCAGAAAGTTGAAACGTAGCGGCGGGCTGCACCGCGCTACATTTCTGGCGGGGTTTGACGCAGTCCGGGGACAGTCGTTTTTGAGTCCTACTGCAGTCCAAACCGCAAACGGACTGGAGTCGGATGCGGTTTGGACTGGAGTCGGATGCCGTCTGGACTGGAGTCGGATGCCGTCTGGACTGGAGTCGGACGCCGTCTGGACTGGAGTCGGATGCCGTCTGGACTGGCGCCAACTGACGACGTGAGGGGCGGCAGTTGCCGGGAACGAGCTGCCGGATAAAGGGTTTAAGCCCGCCGATTTACTTAAAATGTATGAAGAAAAGGTAAAAAGGATGTTGCCGACGCATTAAATATTTTTAAATGTTGCAGCAAATCAAAATAAATGCGTATTTTTGCAGCTTGTAGAAATACGACGTATTGCATTGATACATTCGCAGATGAAGGCATTAGGACATATAGCCCGCGCTACGCTGTGGTGCCTCGCAGGGGTGTTTTTGGCCCTTGCGGTGCTGCTGCGTATCCCTGCCGTGCAACACAAGACGGCGCATTTCGTGTCGGACATGGTGGCCGACAAACTGGGCACGCGCTGCAATGTGGGCACGGTGTCGCTGGGTTTGGCAGGCCGCGTGGTGATAGACGACGTGGTGCTCTTCGACCAACGGGGCGACTCCTTGCTGTCGGCCTCGCGCATGAGTGTGAAAGTTGGCCTGGTGCCGCTCATGAGCGGCCGCATCTCCGTTTCCTCGGCGCAGCTGTTCGGCATGGATGCCCGCCTGGTGGACTTTGGCGACGGGCGGGCCGCCAACTACCAGTTTGTGCTCGACTCACTGGCGCCGAAGGACAGCACCCGCCACAATCCGCTCCACCTGAACATCGGCTCGCTGATTATCCGCAGGGGGAAAGTGAGCTACGACAACCTTGCACAGCCCGCCACGCCGGGACTTTTCAACCGCAACCACCTGCGGCTGAGCGACATCAGCGCCCACGTAATGGTGCCCCTGCTGACGAAAGACTCCGCCTCGGTGAACCTCAAGAAGCTGTCGTTCAAGGAGCATTGCGGCCTCGACGTCAGGCATGCCCAGCTGAAGTTTGACTTTTCAGCCCCCGCCGCCAGCCCGAAGAGCGCGGGCGGAACGCCCGTAGATGCGGCCGCGGTGAGAGGCCGCGCCACCATCAGCGACCTGAAGGTGGAGCTGGCGCAGTCGGCGCTCGTCATGGACCATATTGCCGCCTCGTGCCAGATGAACGACGGGAAGCCCGACTTTTCAACCCTGAACTATGAGGCCGAAGTGAACGAATGCCGACTGTCGCCAAACGATATAAAATGCCTGGTGGCAGAAGCCGCCAACCTGCCCGACATGGAATTGCGGCTGAAAGCCTCGGTCAACGGCAACCACAGAAGGGTGAGCGTTGAAAATGTAGATATTTCTTCCTCGGGCAACGAACTGGACTTCAGGGGCAACCTGTCCGTGAGCGACTTTGGGAGAAACATGAAATGGGCTGCACAAATAGACGAACTGAGCGTTGCAACGCCCACGCTGCTTGGCAGTTATCCCTCACTGAACGCAGCCACCAGACTGGGCACGGCACGCTTCAATGGCACGGCACGGGGCACGACCGAGAGCGCCGACCTCGACGGCGTTTTGAAGACCGACGCCGGCGAAATGACGCTACGGGCAGGGGTTGACGGCAACAGCTTCGGCGGCTCGTTCTCCACACCCGGCACCGACTTGGGAAAACTCCTTGACAACAGCGACCTCGGCACGGCAAGCGCCAACCTGCGCTTCGACGGACAACTGGACGGAAAGAAGCTGTCGGCACTGATCGTTGAGGGCACTGTGCCGCGTTTCGACTATAACCATTATTCTTATTCCAACATCACGGCCAACGGCACGTACCGCGGCGGAACGTTCGACGGCGAGCTGGCCATGGACGACCCCAACGGCGCATTTACAGCCAGCGGCACCGTGAACTTGGGCGGCGCCACGCCCTCTGCCCTGCTCTCGCTGGCCTTGAAACGCCTGAACCCGCAACGCCTGCACCTCAGCGACAAACTCGGCAACGCAACGTTCAGCACCAATGTTGACGTCAACATGACCGGCAACTCGGCCGCCACGCTCAACGGAAACGTGACACTCAGCGATTTCAGGATGGAACGCACCGACGAGACGGGGCAGCTGAAGGTGTTCACCATGCAGCGGTGCGACCTGGTTTCACAAACACAGAACGGGCGCAAAACCATCACACTCGACGGCGAGATAGGGCATGTGCAGCTGGAGGGCACCGCCGACCCAAACACCATCGGGCAAAGCGTGATGTACCTGCTGGGAACCAAGTTGCCCACATTCCCCGGACTGAAACACGTGGCCACGGCTCCCGGCAACAACTTCACGCTGGATGCCATCATCAACAGGAGCGACTGGCTGGATGCCATCTTCCAAATTCCGCTACGCTTCGACCAGCCCGTAACGGTTCACGGCACGCTGAACGACCGGCAGAACACCATTGCCCTGAACATGGAAATGCCGTCGTTCCACTACGACGACAGCAGCTACGGCAACGCCAGACTCAGCCTTTCAACCACCGACAACGGAAACATAGAGGCTGCCAGCACCCTCAGGAAGCACATGGACAACGGCATACCCCTCGATATTAAGCTGAACGCCACTGCCGGCGAGAACCTCATAGAGTCGTCGGTGGCATGGACGCACCAGGGGAAACAGCCCGTGAGCGGGTCGCTGAACACCACCACGAAACTGATGCGCAACGAATTTGGCGTGGACGTGGCGCAAATGAGCGTTCACCCCTCCGAGATAAAGGTCAACGACACCATCTGGCACGTCAAGCCTTCGTTTGTGGAATACAGCAAGAAAAACCTGCTGGTGAACGACTTCGCCATTGAGCACAACAAGCAGCACATAGCGGTTTCGGGAAAGGCAAGCACCAACAGCATGGACTCGCTCACCGTTGACCTGCACAACGTCAACGTGAACTACATTCTCGACCTCGTCAATTTCCATTCCGTGGAATTCAGCGGCTACGCCACGGGAACGGCAACGGTGAAGTCGGCATTCGGCACCCCCGATGCCCAGGCCCGCCTTACCGTCAGCGACTTCAGGTTCCAAGGCGGCAGGATGGGCAAGCTCGTGGCCGACGCACGATACAACAACACGGCCAAGCAAATAGACATCATGGCCGGAATAGACGACGAAGAAAAGGGGCACACCGACGTGACGGGATATGTTTCGCCGGCACGCAACTACATCGACCTCGACATCACGGCACACGGCACACGGCTGGAGTTCCTCGAAGGATTCTGTAAAAGCTTCATGAGCGACGTGGAAGCCACCGGCGTAGGGTCGGTCAACCTCTATGGCGACTTGAAAAACATCAACCTCAAGGGCAACATCGTGGCAAACGGCGGACTGCGCCTCACGCCGCTCAATACGCACTACACCCTGCGGAACGACACCATAAGGCTCATTCCCAACGAAATCATCTTCGAGCGCGACACCGTGAACGACGCCGCCGGGCACATTGCCATCGTGGAGGGAGCACTGCATCACAAATACCTGAAAAAACTTACCTACGACCTAGACATCCGCGCCAACAACCTGCTCTGCTACGACCGGCAGTCATACGGCGACGACACTTTCTTCGGCAAAATCTTCGCCACCGGCACATGCAGGATAAAGGGCAGAAGCGGGCGAATCGACATCGACATCGAGGCGACTCCCCAGCGCAACTCCTTCATAGAATACGACGCGGCAAGCCCCGACGCCATCTCCAACCAGGAGTTCATCACCTGGCAGGCACCCACGGCGGCAGGTCCCGTGGCAGCTGACGACGATGACGACGACATCTCCTCCGACATGCACATCAACTTTCTTATCAATGCCAACCCGTTGTTCACACTAAGGCTCCTCATGGACAAGGGAAGCGGCGACAAGATAGCGCTCAACGGCTCGGGAACCATCAGGGCATCTTATTACAACAAAGGGGCGTTCGACATGTTCGGAAACTTCCTCGTTGACCATGGCACCTACAGGCTCACCATCCAGAACATGATGAAACGCGAGTTCCAGTTCCAAAGCGGCGGCACCATCGTCTTCGGCGGCAACGCCTACAATGCCACGCTTAACCTGCCGGCCATCTACACCCTCAACGGCGTGTCGCTCAGCGACTTGCAGATAGGAAGGTCGTTTTCCTCGAACAATGTGAGGGTTGACTGCCTGATGAACATCACCGGCTCGCCGCTCGCGCCCCATGTGGAGTTCGACCTCGACATGCCCACCGTGAACTCAGACGCCAAGCAGATGGTGCGCTCGCTCATCAACAGCGAGGAAGAAATGAACCAGCAGGTCATCTATCTCCTCTCCATAGGGCGTTTCTACAACCCCGACATCAACAACGCCGAGCAAAATGCCTCGCAGACATCACTGGCCATGCAGAGCCTGCTGAGCGGTACAATCAGCCAGCAGATTAACAACGTGCTGGGAACATTTGTCAACTCCAGCAACTGGAACTTCGGCGCAAACATATCGACCGGCAACGAAGGCTTCTACAACGCAGAGTATGAGGGACTGCTCTCGGGACGGCTGCTCAACAACCGGCTGCTCATCAACGGGCAGTTCGGATACCGCGACAACCCCAATGCCACAAGCTCCTTCATCGGAGATTTCGACATACGATACCTGCTGCTGCCCAACGGAAATATCGCCGTAAAGGTGTATAACCAGACCAACGACAGGTATTTCACACGCAACAGCCTCAACACGCAGGGCGTGGGACTCATCCTGAAGAAAGACTTCAACGGCTGGAAAGACCTGTTTAAATAATGAAAGCCGCAGTGTCACGCCCTCATTCTTCATCTTCCAAATCTCATAATGAACATGTTTGACCAGAAACGCAGAACAATCATCATGGCCCTGGGCTCCAACCACAATACCAAGGCAAACATAGAGAAAGCGCGCATACTGCTGCGCGATCTTTTTCCCGATGACCTCACCTTCTCGGAAGAGATGAAGACTGAACCCGTGGACAGCGACGGGCCCCACTACGTCAACCTCATTGCCGTGGCCCAGTCGTCATTGCGCCTGCCCGAAATCAGGAAGGCCCTCAGCCACATTGAACGACTCTGCGGAAACACTGCCGAGAAGCGCAACAACGGAATGGTGGAAATGGACATCGACATCCTGCGGTGGGGCAACAAGCGCTATCACCTGGCCGATTGGGAACGGTCGTATATCAAGGAACTGCTCGCCACGCTCGAATTGCCCAAGAAGTTCCTGGCCTTGCTGCTGACACTGGTGACGCTCACCCTGGGTGCGCAGGACTTCAACGCCCATTTCACCGACCAGACACTGCGCCTCGACTATATCTTTGCCGGCGATGCCGACACGCAGGCCATCTATCTCGACGAAATGCACACGTCGCCGCGATGGTTCGGAAAGCGCGCCCGGCTGAAAGAGGTGCCCGTTCAGGGAAACGGACAAATCATCGTGAGAAGCCACAATTCCACCGACACCATCTACCGCAACTCTTTTTCCACGCTCTTTCAGGAATGGCTCAGCTACGACGAGGCCAAAAGCCAGAAACGGTCGTTCCAGAACGTGTTTCTCATTCCCATGCCGCGCCACGCCGTTGACATTACCGTTCAACTCTACAACAACCGCAGGGAGACGTGCGCAGAACTCACGCACACCGTTGACCCCGACGACATTCTCATCAGGAAACATCCCTGCCAGGCCGTCACGCCTTACCAAACCGTGCAGCAGGCCGCCGACACCTCGCGCTGCATACGCGTGGCCTTCGTGGCCGAGGGATACAGGCAAGACGAGATGCAAACGTTTTTGCGCGACACACAAGATGCCGTTGAGGCGCTTTTCTCCCACGAGCCGTTCAAGAGGCTGAGGTCACGGTTCAACATCGTAGCCGTAAAAGCACTGTCGGAAGACAGCGGAACGAGCATCCCTTCGCAGGGAATTTGGAAAAATACCGCCCTCAATTCACACTTCGACACTTTCTATAGCGAAAGATACCTGACGACACTTCAGATCAAGCAGTTACACGACTGTCTGACGGGCATCCCTTACGAGCATATCATCATTTTGGTGAATACCGACAACTATGGCGGCGGGGGCATCCTCAACTCCTATAACCTGGCTGCGGCCCATCACCCGCAGTTCAAGCCCGTTGTCGTTCACGAGTTCGGGCACAGCTTTGCCGGACTGGCCGACGAATACGCTTACGAAGGCGAACAAATTCCCATGTACCCCACCGACGTGGAGCCGTGGGAACCCAACATCACCACAAATGTCGATTTCAGCGGCAAGTGGGAAAATCTCATCTCTAATGGCACGCCGCTGCCCACTCCCGAAGAAGCACGCTACAAGAAAGCCGTCGGGCTCTTCGAAGGAGCCGGCTACAGCCTCAAAGGGGTGTTCCGGCCCATGCAGGATTGCAGGATGAAGACAAACAGCGAACCCGAATTTTGCACCGTCTGCCAGAAAGCCATCAAGCGGCTCATTGACTTCTACACCGAATAAGATTATTATTAACATAAAGAATTGATTATGCGACAACTAACGCGAATTACTACAGCACTGCTTCTATGGGGCATGCTGCTTGTTCCCGCCGTTGCCTATGCACAGTTGGACGACGTTCCGGGCATCGACGACTTCGACTGGAACCCTGTAATGAATGCCATTATTGAACACGAAAGCAAGGGGAACCCCAATGTTGTTTCAGGGCAATACGTGGGATGCATGCAGATTTCTCCCGTCCTGGTAAGAGGCATCAACCTTATCTTGCAGAAACGCGGCTGCGCACGCCGTTACACACTCAACGACCGCCGCAGCATTGAAAAGTCGAAAGAGATGTTCATTATCATGATGTCGGAATACAATCCCCAGCACGACATCGACAGGGCCATCCGGCTGTGGGCGGGCGGTCCCGGCTACAGCGTGAGGGGAACCCAGAAGCATGTCAACAACATCAGGGCCATCATGCGGCGACAGGCGGGAAAGTGAAGCCCCCCTCATGTCCCCCCATTGGGGGGAAGACGTACGACGGTTTACTCTCTCCTCCTTACGGGAGGGGCCGGGGGTTGGCCACTATCATTTTTCAATTAGCAAAGCGCATCCCCATGCAATACCTTGGTGAAATTATCTCTTTGGGAGTAGCCTGTTCCTGGACTGTGGCAGCCCTGGCCAGTGAAATTGGAAGCCGCCATCTGGGGGTGTTCGTCATGAACGTGTGGCGCATGGCGCTGGCATTGGCTTTTTCAATGCTGCTGATGTGGTTTTTCACAGGCTCTCCCCTACCCCTCCATGCCGGACTCAGGGCATGGTGCTGGCTGTTGGCTTCGGGCGTGATTGGCTATTTCTTCGGCGACTGGTGCCTCTTCAACAGCTATCTCACCATAGGCTCACGCATGGGACAGCTTTTCATGACCCTTGCGCCGGCAGTGGCGGCGGTGTTCGCCTACTTTATGCTTCACCAGACATTGCGCCCCCAGAGCATCGTGGCCATTGCCGTCACGCTGACGGGCATCGCCATTTCTGTGTTCGACAAGAAAGCCATTCCCTCGTCGGGGAAAAACGAAGGCCGATTGCCTTTGTCGGGAAAAGGCATTCTCTTTGGACTGGGAGCGGCTTTGGGACAGGGCTGGGGACTGGTTTTGAGCAAAGTGGGGCTCGATTACTACACGGCCGGAGTGCCTCCGCAGCAGCTGCCCATGATGGAAAACGTGCTGCCGTTTGGCGCCAACCTCATCAGGTGCGTGGCCGGACTGCTGTGCTTCACGGCGTGGCTGCTGATAAGCGGCAAAGGGAAAGAGCTGCCAAAAAGCGTCC
Organism: Prevotella sp.; assembly: GCA_017474515.1. Lineage (GTDB taxonomy): Bacteria > Bacteroidota > Bacteroidia > Bacteroidales > Bacteroidaceae > Prevotella. Next base: position 39,968 of record JAFVHN010000036.1, read on the forward strand.
GCGACCGGCGCGGCATGGCAGCCATGCTGGTGGCCGTGGTGTCGGGACCGTTCATCGGCGTGGGCTTCTCGCTCATGGCCGTGCAACATACCGCGGCCGGCATTGCCAGCACACTGATGGCCATGACACCTATTATTATATTGTTACCCTCGCGCTATTTGTTCAACCAACCCATTACGAAAAAGAGCGTGGCGGGAGCCGTGGTGTCGTGCATCGGGGTGGCGCTGTTCTTCCTATGACACCAAAAGGGAAGAGAAAAGCCTATTCTTCGGGACTCTCCGAAAAAAAGAACGTCGAAATATTTGGAAGTTTCAGGAATATTATTTACCTTTGCAGCATACAAACAGAGGTCGTATTGATTCGATCGGGATACTCATCAAATAATATTGGAAACCGGGATAGGTCTTTTGCCAATGGCGGGCCACAATAAGCCTGAAAAGGTAAGCTGTAAAGCCGGTGGATTACAAAGGCGGAGGCTTCTCAAATCTTTGATACTCGGAGTTTCATCACATCATCATGCGACCTCTTTCTTTTTTCCCACAATTATCCAAGGTTTATGTTTTCTGGAATTATAGAGGAATTTGCCATCGTGGAAGCCATTCGCCACGATAAGGAAAACATCCATTTCACCCTTAGTTGTTCTTTTGCCCATGAGCTCGGCATCGACCAGAGCGTGTCGCACAACGGCGTGTGCCTTACCGTAGTGGAACAGGAAGGCAACCGCTACACCGTGACGGCCATGCAGGAAACACTGAAAAGAAGCAATTTGGGATTGTTGAAAATTGGCGACAAAGTGAACGTGGAGCGCTCGATGCTGATGAACGGCCGCCTCGACGGACATATCGTTCAGGGCCATGTCGATATGACGGCGCGATGCACGGCGGTGGAAGATGCCGATGGAAGCAAATACTTCACGTTTAAATATGACTTCGACCGCGAAATGGCCCGAAGGGGATATTTCACGGTCGATAAGGGAAGTGTGACAGTAAACGGCGTGTCGCTGACGGTGTGCGAACCAACGGACGACACCTTCAAGGTGGCCATCATTCCCTACACCCTGGAGCACACCAATTTCTGCGACATTGAAGTAGGCTCAGTGGTGAATCTGGAGTTTGACATTCTTGGCAAATATATTGCGAGACTGCAGAATGCATTTTTGTGACAAAAATGCATTCTTCAGTTATTAGTTATGAGTTGTGAATTATGATTTACGGCGGCAGCCTTTTTCAACTTTTCAATTTTACACCTTTTGATTTTTAAATGGCGCAGCCTTTTTCATTTTTCAACTATTAAATAGGTCGGCGGGCGAGGAAACGAACTCGGTGGCGCCGTGCTTTTCGAGCAGTTCTTTTGAACGGAATCCCCAGAGCACGCTGATGCAGGGCAGTCCGCTGTTGGCCGCCGTGGCGATGTCAACCTCGCTGTCGCCGACATACACCGCGCCCTCCTTTCCCACTCCGAGCTGGCGCAGCGCTTCTTCCACGGTGTCGGGAGCCGGCTTTTTCCTGATGCCTTCGCGTTCTCCGATGCTCACCTCCACCAGTTCCCCGAAGAAATGGCAGCACAGGGCCTGGGTGGATTTATAGTATTTGTTGCTCACAACGGCAATCCTGCACCCCCTCTTTTTTAATGCTTCGAGCATGGCGACAATGCCCTCGTAAGGTGCCGTGCGGTCCATGTTGTGAACGCTGTAATGGCGGAGGAACTCTTCGTAAGCCCTTTCGTAATCAGGATTTGAAAGGCCTCCGGGCACTGCCCTTTCAATCAGTTTTCTTATTCCGTTGCCCACAAACGCCCTCACTTCCTCCATGGTGTGCTGCGGCATTCCCATCTTGCTCATGACGTAATTTGTTGACGCCGTGAGGTCTTCGAGCGTGTCGAGAAGGGTGCCGTCAAGGTCGAAAATATAAGTGGTATATTGCTTCATTATTCCAAATGCTTGATAACCTTGCAGGGATTGCCCACGGCAACACTGTTAGGCGGAATGTCGCCAGCCACCACCGATCCTGCCCCGATGGTGACATTGTCGCCGATGGTCACTCCGGGCAGGATGGTCACACTGCCGCCAATCCACACATTGTGGCCGATGTTGACGGGGCGTGCCCATTCCCTGCGTGAGTTACGCTCTTCGGGGTCGGTACTGTGGCATGCAGTATAGATGCTCACATTTGGCCCTATGAAACAATTATCGCCAATGGTCACCCGCGCCTCGTCGAGAACGGTAAAGTTGAAGTTGGCAAAGAACCGTTTGCCAACGCTTATCTGCTTGCCATAGTCGCAATAGAAGGGCTGCACGATGATAATTTCGTCGTCGGCAATATTTCCAAGCAGTTGCTGTAATATCATGAGCTTGCCTGCTGAGTCGGAAGGGCGCAGAGCATTATAGTCGTGAATGATTTCACGCACCTCAGCGAGTTCTCTCAGCAGCTGTCCATCAACGGCAGAATAGACTTTGCCGGCAAGCATTTTCTCTTTTTCAGACAACATAATACGCTACAAAAACAAATAAAGTTAGGTTATGAGGTGAAATGATATTTTAAGTTATGAGTTATGAATTATGGCGGCGGGAAACACATAAATCATAACTCACAACTCATACTTAAAAAGAGTTCACTCTTTTACAGTCCCCTGGCTTTCAGCAATGTAGAAGCGTCGGGCGAGGACATTCCAGTGAAGTCGCTGAACATCTCCAGTCCGTCGCGCGTGTTGCCTCGTGAAAGGATTTTGTTTCTGAAATCAAGGCCCACTTCGGGTTTGAGGGCACCCCTTCGTGCGAAGCAGTCGGCGATGTTGACCGCAAGGACTTCCGTCCACAGGTAACTGTAGTAACCGGCCGCATAACCTCCGCCCCACACATGGTTAAAAAACGAAGTGGAATAACGGGGAGGGATTTGCACATTGAGCACATTGAAGCCCTTCAGCGCCTCGGTTTCAAACGCTTGCGCCTTGTCGGCCGTCGGCACTTGTTCTTCGCTGAGGCTGTGCCAAGCCATATCAAGGCATGTGGCGGCAAGGTTTTCACCCAGGGCGTAGGCAGAATGGAAGTTGATGCTTCCCAGCATCTTTTCTTTCAGAGCGGCAGGCATCGGCTCATGCGTCACCGTGTGACGGGCGTAATGGTCGAAGATTTCGGGAATAGAGGCAAACGACTCGTTGAACTGTGAGGGCATCTCCACGAAGTCGCGGGCCACAGCAGTGCCGCTCAGGGTGTTGTATTTGCAGTTGCTCAGCATGCCATGCAGGGCGTGTCCGAACTCATGGAACATGGTTGTCACCTCGTCCCATGTCAGCAGTGTGGGCTGTCCGTCGGGCGTCTTGGCACTGTTGCAGACATTATAAATGACCGGTTTGAACCCCCTGAAGCTGCTCTGCTTGACGAAGGCGCTCATCCAAGCCCCGCCGCGCTTGGTGGGCCTGCGGAAATAGTCGCTGTAGAAGAGTGCCAGCGAATTGCCGTCGCGGTCGAACACCTCAAACACTTTCACATCTGGATGATACACGGGGATGTCAAAACGGCGCTTGAAGGTAAGGCCATACACACGATTGGCGGCATAGAACACGCCGTTCACCTGCACGCTATCGATATTGAAATAGGGCTTCACGTCGTCGTCAGAGATGTTGAGCATCTCGCTCTTCATCTTTGAAGAGAAGTAGAAGCGGTCGTAGGGCTGCAACTGGAACGATGCCCCCATGGTCTTGCGAGCGTAGGCTTCAATGGCTTTCGTTTCTTCATCGGCCTTGGGGGAATAGGCGTCGATGAGCTGCGAGAGGAAGGCGCGCACGTTGTCGGTATTCTTGGCCATGGTTTTTTCCAAGGAATACGACGCATAATTCTTATAGCCCATGATGGCGGCTTTCTCCGCCCTCAGTTTTGCCATTTCCGCCACTATGGGGAAGGTGTTGTGGCCCCTGGTGCCGTCGGCCCGGTGTATGGACGCTTCATACACGCGCCGGCGCAAGTCGCGGTTGTCGAGGCTGGCCAGCAGCGGCTGCTGGGTGGTGTTGATGATGACGATGCAATAAGGCGCCTTGCCGCCGCGGCTCTCAGCGTCTTTCCGGCACTGCGCGATGTCGGCCTCGCTCAGCCCGGCCAATTCATCCACGTTGTCCACCCATACCACGGCATCGTTGGTGGCTGCCGGCAACTGGGTGCCCCATTGCTGTTGCAAATCAGAGATGCGCAGGTTGATTTCCTTCATGCGGGCCATTTTCTCTTCCGAAAGCAACGCCCCGTCCCTGACGAACTGCTTGTAGATTTCCTCCGTCAGTTTCTTGTCTTCACCTTTCAGCGAAGGCAACTCATGGTCATACACATATTTAATTCTTTGAAACAGTGGCTTGTTGAACGCTATCTCGTTCTCCAATTCCGTGAGCAGCGGTGTCACTTTTTTCTCGGTGTCGGCAATCTCTGGGGTTTTGTCAGCACTGCAAAGGGCAAAGAAGACATTGGTGATGCAGTCGAGCAACACGCCGCTTTTCTCGAAAGCGAGCACGGTGTTCTCGAAAGTCGCCTTTTGCTTGTTGTCAACAATGCGTTTCACTTCCTCGCGTTTTTGCGCAATGGCCTCCTGCATGGCAGGCAGGTAGTCGGAAGGAAGGATGGCGCTGAAATCGGGAGCGTGGAAAGGCAACTGGCTGATTTTCAGCAAGGGGTTTTCACGCTGCGGGGCGGCAGAAGCTGCCGACTGCCCGTCGTTATCATACGGTGCGGCAACGGCCTGCATCACAAACGAGGCGAGGCCGATGGCGATAAGTTTTTTTGAGAAAAGCATAATATTTTAAGGTGCTAAAAAGCTATTTAGTTATGAATTCTTAGTTATATAGGTAGTTCAGGAGTTCGGAAGTTCAGGAGTTCAGACATCACTGGAAGCCCACCCCCAGCCCCTCCCGAAAGAAGGGGAGCCTTTTGGCCGTACGTCTTCCCCCCAAGGGGGGATTAGAGGGGGCTTTATTCTTTATTCTTCACTCTTCACTCTTCACTCTCACTTAAAAGATGGCTTCCCTTACACGATTATTCGTGTTTTCTGATAAGTTTCGCGGAACTCAGAGGGTGCGCACCCCTTCTTCCGTTTGAATATGCGATTGAAGTTGCTGAGGTTGTTAAACCCGCACTCGAAGCTGATTTCCGATATGCTCCTGTTGGTGTCCACCAGCTTTCGTGCGGCATAACCCAGCCTGATGTCGATGATATAGTCCGACAGGTTGCGCCCGGTATGCAATTTGAAGAACCGGCTGAAGGCACTGGCGCTCATGCCGGCCAGCTCAGCCAGTTGCGGCAACCTCAACTCGTCCATGTAGTTCTTATAGATGTAGTTCTTCACCTTCAGTATTCTCCTGGAGTCGTCCTCCACCGCTATTTTGGCGTATGAGGAGGTGGCCAGCGTCCTCGCCCCCGGGCACAGCGACAGCTCATAGAGGATGTTGAGGAAACGCATGACGGCATAGAATCGGTCTTCTATCTTGCTCAGCACGTCGATGTCGTTATGCACGCGCATAATGGCCTCCAGGGGGAAGCTCAGGCCCTTGCGCGCCTCGTTCATCATTTTGCGGATGCTGATGAAGGGTGTGCGCGCCAGCAGAGAGTCCTCGCCGAAGTTCAGGTCGAATTGTATGGTCACCTCACGGATGTCCTCGCTCTTGCAAGTGTTCTGCTCCCACACATGCTCAAGGTCGGGGCTGGTGATGAGCACAAGGTCGTATTCGCCGATAATCTCGCTGCTGTCGCCCACTATTCGTCTCACGCCGGCGGCATGCTCCACGAAGTTCAGTTCATAGACCTCGTGGTTGTGGATGGGATAGGTGAACTCCTTCTTATGCCTGTCGGCGATATAGAGCACATCTTTTCCCATCAAGGGCGTTATCTCATGAATGACACGTCGTTCTTCCATAGTTCTTTTTACAAAGGGCTACACTTTCAATTCCTTCAGAAGTTCCGAAATGCGCTGAAGTGTGGTCAGCCGCGTGGGCACCAGGGGCAGTCGCAACACATTGTCGATGAACCCCATTTCGTGGAGCACGGCCTTCACACCGGCAGGGTTGCCGTCAACGAAGAGCAAGCTGAACAGGTCGGTGAAGCGGTGGTGGATTTTCAGGGCTCCCTCAAACTCGCCGCGCTTCTCCAGGCGAATCATCTTCGAGAACTCGCGCGGCAGGGCGTTGCCGATGACAGAGATGGCACCCACCGCGCCGCAAGCCACCATCGGATAAGTAAGGGCGTCGTCGCCGCTGATCACGTCGAAGTCGGCAGGCTTGTTCTTGATGATTTCATCCACCTGCTCCAGGTTGCCGCTGGCCTCCTTGATGGCCACAATGTTCTCGCAATCGCGGGCCAGGCGCACCGTGGTTTCCGCCTTCAGGTTCACGCCCGTCCTGCCGGGCACATTGTAGAGCACCACGGGCAGGCGCGTGGCCTGGGCAATGGCCTTGAAATGCTGGTACAGGCCCTCTTGCGACGGCTTGTTATAATAGGGGCAAACGCTCAGTATGCCGTCAATGCCGTGGAAGTCGCCCGTCTTCAACTCTTCCACCACCGCCGAAGTGTTGTTGCCGCCGCAGCCCATCAGTATGGGCACGCGCCCGCCGGCCAGGTCCACCACCATCGTCCTGATGTCGCGGCGCTCCTCGGCCGAGAGGGTCGGCGTTTCGCCCGTCGTGGCCAGGATGCAGAGAAAGTCGGCGCCGTTGTCCAGCTGATAGGTCACCAAACGCTTCAGCGACATATAGTCAACAGCGCCCTCTGCGGTGAAAGGGGTTACAAGTGCTACGCCTAATCCTTTGAAAATATTGTGTGCCATAATAGGGAATGCAAATTGTGTGTCGTTAAATCGTTTGCAAAGGTACACAAAATAATCGACATAGAGAAAAATGAGGTCACTTATTTGTACAATTAAAATGAACTTTGCCGCCCCTCGTTCTTCTCAAAATTCTTCAAGAACGATACAGGCATGGTCCCCGGGAGAGTTTCTTAGAACCCTTGCAGGGGCTCAACAGGTTTTATCATCTATTGTTCCCATCATGCCACATATGACACAATTTGGGAACAACAAGCCCACTGACAATTCGCATAACTGCTGAAAGTCAATGGGTTGCTTGTGCTGTTATCAATCTTGAAAAGATGAATTACTTTATTATTCTTGCAAGCATCTCAGACTTGAATGCAACAATATCACTTGCTCCAATATGTTTCTTGTGTATTACACGATGGCAGTTAGGGCAAACAGGAAGTAGATTTTGAAGAGCATTTGCAACTGTTTGTTCGAATGAAACACCCTCGTATAAGAATATGGGTTTAATATGATGGATCTCAATGCAATCTACCCCATAATTTGGACCGTAGAATGAATGAAAATTAAATCCACAACAATCACAACTTATAACTTTGTTATGCGTAAAATTCTCAATCGCTATCATCCTTAAACGCGAAGACCTTTCGTGGGTCTGTACACATCTTGTTATAGTCTTCCCCTCTGAAATAATTTCTTCTAATGGCAATACGGAAGGCCTAATTGAAATTTCTTCAAGAGCACTTTTAACATCATCATAATTAAAATCGTCAGTCATAAGATAGTCAATTGCATCTTTGTGTTCCTTAACATAGGCAGCTCCTGCTGTGGTTAGTCTAAACCCATCTTCATAGTTTGATGCAAAATCTCTTTTAACAAGAGTATCATGACTCTTTAGATTTCTAACTTTTTGTGAGAAATATGTATCAGTTCTACCAGCAAGTATTTCTGCATCCATGCCAGTTGGACGCATTATTTGAGTTAATTTTGATATCAACTCACTTGTAGTGATAATTCCATCTTTGGACTTATACATCAAGTATAGAGCTGGCAACACTAATTGACTTTCTGTAATTCTTGCCATAATCAATAATTTGTAATTAGCAGGTGAGTCACTTTCTTGTCATTTCTATTCATGAAACTAACAAGATATTCTTTGTCAAAAGATCTGATATTGACACCTTCCCTATTATAGAGACCATATATAAAGTCGGTGTTCTTTATAATCATCATCCACTTGGCGTGGCACTCATTAATCATGTAGTTAGCAAGTCTCTCTTGGTCTTCCTTGGTGAAGGCCTTTTGTGCATAGGTACTAAACTCACTGTCATAAGGAGGATCCAAGAAAACGAAATCATCCTTTGTAGGGCTTGTTGTTCTAAGGAACTCCTCGAAATCAAGGTTATAAATCTTGGTGTCTTCGAAATGTTTCAGCAATGGCTTAGAACGATAATAGGTCAATTTCTTCGCCATCAGTTTACTATTGTAGGCTATCCCACCATAAGGGACATTAAATTCACCCTTACTACTATATCTGAACATGCCGCTATAAGCATAATTACGAATGAAAAGGAACAGAGCACAGTGCAATGTAGGAGCACTGTCCGCTATATTTTTGTCATTATAGAGATAACGATAGTTCATATAGACTGCACTCTTTATAGCAGTTTCTATGTTGTCCTCCAGGTCCTTTTCTGGAAGCAAATGTTTCTCTATCTCAAGTTCCCTCATACGTGACATTTTACGGAAAAGGTTTGTCTCCATTTCCTTCATGATGATTGATGGTAAAGAGGCTATTTCATTCCCTAATATAGCCAAAATTTCATCCTTCTTGCTTACGCAGAATTCGTGGACGAACTTCTTCAGTTCTTCCTTTGAAATTATTTCTTCTCTATATTCAAGATACTTTTCTACAAGAATACGATTGTCATTGAAGAACTTTACACAATTTTTCCATGACTCATCCATTAATTCTGCATACCAGAAAAAATTCTTATTAGTTGTTGCAATATTGTTGTATAAGGAAATGAGTTCGGATGAAAAGTCATTGATAAAGTATTCATTAGCAGTCATTGCCATGAACACAGAACCACCTCCAACAAAAGGTTCAAAATATCTCTTGAAAGAAGGGATATTTGGAAGAATATATTTCAGTTCTTTTTCCTTTCCTCCAGGCCATTTCAGAAGTGGTTGAAGTCCTGAGGCAGAATTTTGGACAACAATTGACAACTTTTGTTTAGAATGAAAAAAAGCATCCAATTCAAAAAGAGTCGTCTGGTAAGCAACACTTGATTCGCATACCTTCGTTGTATTCTCCTCATTTATTAAATTATACGTCTTTTGCATTTTCCTTTGCTTATCGTTTTTTGTCAAAGTGTCCTCTATTCGCTTTCTTGCAGCCATAAAGTAAGACTCATCAATTTCGACACCAATGAAACGTCTATCCAACTCCAATGCTGCCACCCCAGTAGAACCAACACCCATAAACGGATCAAAGACAATGTCGTCCTTATTAGATGCTATCTCAATCATTTTTTTGAGAATAGACACAGGTTTTTGGGCTGGATGTTTGGGGACTTTCAACCTCTCTGGTGGCATACATATCGGACTTTGAATAAAATTATGCATTTCTGCTTGTGAAATGAAATTCCACGTGTGTTTTTTATTCCAACATGTGAAAATCATTTCACAACTATTCAAAAAACCTGCTCTGAAAATCTTTGGCGCAGGGTTCGTCTTGTGCCATATCATAAAATTAGATGTGTCAAACCTATGGTCAAGGCAATTGTACCACCTGCCCAATTGGTTATAAGAAGTAAAGATAAAAAGATTTCCTGTTGGCTTCAATATACGAATAAACTCATCAGCCCATTCCTCTGGATTGAAGTCAATCTTGTCCCATTCAGCCACGTCATTATTCATGGCAGACCGCCCTGGCAATGGTATATTACCAGTTGAATGCTGCCCCAAATTATATGGTGGGTCAGTTAGGATAAAGTCGATAGAATTATTAGGTATTTTCTTGATTATCTCTCTGCTATCGGCTCTCAATACACATTTACGCCAATTTGGGTCTTTCATTTACCTCTTAAACATTGGGAAGATACGCCTCTTTTATTTCATCAAGTGCTTCATTGATATAATGTGCATTTTTCTTGTATTCGTCAATGACAATGTCGTAGCCATCCTTTGACTTACATACAAGATTCCAGAAATCCTTACTGATACAAAGTTCATCATCAGAGAAGAACTGGCGAACACGTCCCTGTGTCCATGGCTTACCCTCACCATAGCGGTTATAGGCAGTTGCAAACAATATCTTCACCTTATCCTCAGAACCGAGTTGGTTGGTAAGGATGCAATACTGTTCCAAAAGAGCTTCCTTCTCTGAACGAGCCTTCTTATTGTCAAGGTCTCCACCAATTTTAAGCTCTATTAGGTAGTGCATGCCAGTCTCCACATCAACAAGGTAATAGTCACTTTCGTGACGCTTTGTATGGGCTGCACCTCTCTTTAAAGAAATGCCTTGATAATCTGCTGCTTTTGGAGTACGTCTATTCTCTTTTCTCTTATATTGTTCAAGCAGTTCGGCAATATAATCGGTCTGCTCATTATACAAAGTTCCTTCAACATGCTGACTTACCTCGTAGTTCAATGCAGCTATGCTTATAGCCATACTTTCGAGCATATTGCCCAAAGAACTATCCAATGAGCGAGCAAGTGCTGAGTAATATTGTATTTCAGGACCAAGAGCAGAAATAAAGACATTGTGGATCTTCATGTTAATTACACCATTCTCGTCCCCTACTTCTGCGAGGTGGCGCATAGAAAAGCCATTAGCATAAGACTTAACAGCACTGCTAACAATACTACGAATGGCTTTTTCCTTGTTAATAATATCATTCATGGGTTATACTATTATATATTGATTATCTGATGCTGTCAACAGCTCTCTTTTTCCACACCGAAAAGATTTGAAATTTTCTCCAAGGTGAAAAAGTAGAGTTGTGTAGTTTACCTACACCATTTGCAGACAATACCTGTTGACTTCCCTAACCGGTCAGCCAGCCCCTTGCCACTCTTCTCTTTTTCCACGAGTACTACTTTTAAGCGATTTATCTTAGCCATAGTCCTTGAATATATTTGATTTGGATGCAAAATTATAAAATTTTATTGGATTACGGATATTGGCAAGATGAAAACTAGTGTTCTTTCACAATTTTTATTTTATTCGTCATCCCCCGTTATCTCAATCGGAGTCTTAATTTCTCTGTCTAACGATATATTATTACCACACTTTTACCTTCAATTAATTACCTTTTCAAATGTTAACCATGCAATCTCCATAAAACAAAATCGGTGGGCGCTTAGGAACGCCGGCCCTCGAGGAACTGATACTATTTTGCCCTGTTCAGGGAATGGCGGGGAATGGGATTGTAAAGATTTTTCAGAAATATGTTTTTTCAAGAAGAGTTTGGCTGCAAATTTCGTGGGGAGATTTGGCAAATTGAGGGGAGAGAATTGGCAAATTTCCACCCGAGATTTGCGGTCAAATTAAGCAGCATTTTCAAGCTATTGAAACACAACGAGTTACAAAAAACCGCAATTATTGCAAATTTTGTCAAGATTTTTCAAAATTTTCAATGGACTGCAAGCCTTGGAAGGGTGGTATTTTTTTGACTTTCCGCACCGCCTGACATCCGCCATGACCGCTGGTCACCGAGCGGGCAGGGACGGCGGGCAGGCACTATCTTCCGGGCCAATAAAAAAATATGTATAAGAGACTCTTCTTTTTGAGGAAATTTTTGTATTTTTGCAGTATGAAAACACCTCAACTCTCCGTATATAAGGCCAGCGCCGGCAGCGGAAAGACGTTCCGGCTGGCCTCGAGTTTTATCAAACTGCTCGTTGATAACCCCTTGCAATACAGGAACATACTTGCCGTGACCTTCACCAACAAGGCCACGGAGGAGATGAAGATGCGCATCCTCAGCCAGCTCTATGGCATCTGGAAGGGCCTGCCCAGCTCGCGCAGCTACATGGACGAAGTGGCCAAAAGCTTAGGGATGGGCGAAGAACAGATAAGACAAAGGGCGGGAACGGCATTGAGATTGCTGCTCCACAACTACACCTGGTTCAAGGTGGAAACCATCGACTCGTTCTTCCAGAGCGTCATGCGAAACCTGGCACGCGAGCTGGACCTGGCACCCAACCTGCGCGTGGGGCTCAACGACTTGCAGGTGGAAGAAGAGGCCGTGGATCAGCTCATTGAAAACCTGGGGAAAGACGACCCCTTGTTGAAATGGATTATCGACTACATCCACCAGAACATCGACGAAGACAAGGCGTGGAACGTCATAGGGCTGATAAAGAAATTCGGGAAAACCATCTTCAGCGAGAAATATAAAGCGGAAAGCGAGGAGCTGAAACGGAAACTTGACAACCCCAACTTCCTGCCCGACTATGTGAAGGAGCTGAAAGCGAAGAGGAAAGAGGCCGAGCAGACGATGGCCGGCTACGCCACGCAATTCCTTGAAATACTGGAAAATGCCGGACTGCAGCCCGAAGACCTTAACGGCAAGGGTCGGGGCATTGCCGGCTATTTCAACAAGCTGAGGGACGACGACCTGAGCGACAAGAAATGCAGGACAAAAACCCTGAACGATTACCTGACCGACGCCTCGAGCTGGGCGGCAAAGAAAAGCCCCAACAGGGAGGTCATCGTTCAACTGGCGGAGGACAGGCTCATGCCACTGCTGAACAGGGCCGAGGCGGACAGGCCGCGCATGTGGAAAACCATCACCTCGGTGAAGGCCACCCTGGGCCACCTCAGCCAGCTGAGGCTGCTCGGGGCCATTGAGAAAGAGGTGTCGAGGCTCAACAATGAGGCCAACAGGTTCCTGCTGAGCAACACGCAACAATTGCTACACGAACTCATCGACGGCAGCGACACACCCTTCATCTTCGAGAAAACAGGCACGCAACTGGAGCACATCATGATTGACGAGTTTCAGGACACCAGCACCGTGCAATGGGAGAACTTCAAGATACTGCTGCAAGAGACCATGAGCCGCACCGAGAGCACTCAAAGCGCGGGGGAAGAGGGCCTGACGGGGAACCTCATCGTGGGCGACGTGAAACAAAGCATCTACCGATGGCGAAACGGCGACTGGAGACTCCTCAACGGCATAGAGCGGCAATTCGCGGGCGGAAAAGAGAGCGTGAAGGTGGAGAGCCTGGACACCAACTGGCGCTCGGCGGCCAACATCGTGGAGTTCAACAACGCCTTTTTCAAGAAGGCCGCCGACATTGAATACCTGAAGGAAAAAGAAATCAACGAGGAAGGGGCCGAAGAGCTGAAACGCGCTTACGACCACAAAGACGTGGAGCAGAAACTGCCGGAAAAGAAGACGGAGGGCGGAATGGTGAGAATAAAACTGCTGCCGGCCGAAGACTACGACGACGCCATGCTGGAGGAACTGGGACAGGTTGTGGACGAGCTGACCGCCAACGGCATTGGGCAACGGAAAATAGCCATCCTTGTAAGAACAAACAGATTTATCCCCCTGATTGCCAGCTACTTCAGGCAAACACGCGAGCACCTACGGATTGTAAGCGACGAGGCGTTCAAGCTCGATGCGTCGCTGGCCGTCAACATCATCGTGAGTGCCATGCGCTGCATGCTCAGACCCGACGACGAGCTTGCGAAGGCCCACTTGGAAAAAGCCTACCGGCACATCAACGGCAAGGGCATTGGCGACCTGATGGAAAGGGAAATGGACAACCTTCGCCAGCTGCCCGTCACCGACCTTGTGGAAAGGCTGTGCCAACTGCTCGGCGCCGACAACCTGCACGACCAGAGCGCCTACGTGTTCGCTTTCCAGGACCAGGTGGCGGCATTCTCGGCTGAATATGGCACCGACATTGAGAAACTGCTCTCGCTATGGGACGAGGACATTCACAAAAAGACCATCCAGAGCGACGTGGCCGAGGGCATTCGCATCATCAGCATCCACAAGTCGAAGGGGCTGGAGTTTGACAATGTCATCATCCCCTATTGCGACTGGGACACCGAGAACACCCTTCCGGGACTGAGGCCCACCCTGTGGTGCCGCCCGCAGGAAGCGCCCTTCTCGAAACTGCCGCTCGTTCCCGTGGACTACAGTCCGTCACTGACCACCACCATCTATGCCGCCGACTATATCACGGAGCACTTACAAAATTGCGTTGACAACCTCAACCTGCTCTATGTGGCCTTCACACGCGCCGCACGCAACCTGTTCGTCATAGGGAAGCGCGACACCAAGGGCAGAAGAAGCCAACTGGTGCAGGAAGTGCTATGCTCCGGGGAAATGGGCATGGGAGAACTGGAAGGGGCCGAGGACCAAGAAGCCCCGATGGTGTTCACTTTCGGGGAGCTGTTGCGTGGAAAAGAAGAAAAGAAGGAGGAAACGGACAACGTATTCCTGACAACGCCCACGCCCCACATCGTCGATATGGAGACATACGACACAAGGGTGGACTTCAGGCAAAGCAACAAGAGCCGCGACTTCGCCGACAGCCTGGAAGAAGGCGAATTGTCGGAACAGGCGGCGAAAAGACAACAATACATAAAAACCGGCAACGTGCTCCACCAGCTGTTTGCCCAAATTCATACGGTGAGCGACATTCCTGCGGTGCTCAGAAGGTTTGAGTTCGAGGGGATACTCTACAACGAGGACATCTCGGCCGAAGAGCTGAAGATAATGATAGAAGAACGGCTGGCCGACAACAGGGTGGCCGCGTGGTTCTCGGACAAATGGCAACTCTATAACGAATGTAAAATCATTGGGACCGACGAAAACGGCAACCTGCAAGAGCACAGGCCCGACCGGGTGATGACCGACGGGAAAGAGACCATCGTGGTGGACTTCAAGTTCGGCGTGCCAAGAGAAGAATATCACCGGCAGGTGGCCAGTTACATGCAACTGCTCAGCGACATGGGGCACACCAACGTCAGCGGGTTCCTCTGGTATGTGTATGGCAACACCATCGAAGAAGTCTTCATTGAGTAAGCACGTTTTAATGGGGTTTCGACAATAGTTTCCGGCAACCCAATTTTCCACTTTTCATTTTTCACTTTTCACTTTCATTTTTCACTTATCACTTTTCACTTATCCCTTTAATGAACACCTTCCTTGAATTTGTAGCACAAGACATTCTCAGCAAGTACGGCACCGACCTGAGCCGCACGGCTGTGATTTTCCCCAACAAGCGCGCCTCGCTCTTCCTGAACGGGCACCTGGCAAGAATGGCCGGGAAACCGGTATGGAGTCCGGCCTACTTCACCATCAGCGACCTGTTTGCCAAGCAAAGCCCGCTCATCATTGCCGATGAAATAAAGCTCGTGTGCGACCTGCACGGCAGCTTCGTGAAATACGTGGGAGAAAGCGAGACGCTCGACCATTTTTATGGCTGGGGGCAGATATTACTCAACGACTTCGACGACATCGACAAAAACATGGTTGAGGCAAACAAGGTTTTTGCCAACCTCAGGGACATTCATGAATACGACACCGTGGGATTTCTCAACGATGCTCAGAAAACGGCGCTGATGAAGTTCTTCAGCAACTTCTCGGAAGACCATGAAACGTTGTTGCAAAAGAAATTCCTGCAACTATGGAGCCACCTCGCCGACATCTACAACGACTACCGCGAACGGCTGAGAAAGCAGGGGCTGGCCTACGAGGGCATGCTCTACAGGGACGTGGTGGAACAACAACAGCTGCAATTCAAGCACGACAGATACATCTTCGTGGGATTTAACTTGCTCACAAAGGTGGAAAAAGCGCTCTTCAACAAGTTGAAAGAAATGGGGAAGGCACATTTTTACTGGGATTTCGACCATTACTACATGCCGAAGAAAGGTCAGACGACAACGGAAAACGAGGCCGGGAAAATCATTGCACAGCACCTGGAACAGTTCCCCAACGAGCTGGACAACCATTCCACACAAATCTACGGACAAATGGGGAATCACAAGAATATTTCCTTTGTCAGCGCACCGACAGAGAACATTCAGGCACGATACATCAGCCACTGGCTGAGGGCCGACGACCGAATAAGCCACGGCAGCCGCACCGCCATCGTTCTTTGCGACGAAAACCTGCTCACCACGGCCATTCACTGCCTGCCGCCGGAAACCGACAAGGTGAACGTCACCACGGGATTTCCCTTGCAAAGTGCACTCATCACGTCGTTTGTAAATCACCTTTTCATGCTTGCCATCTTCGGCGGAAGAAAACATTACCGCCACCTGGTAAGGCACCCATACGCCAAGGTGACGGGGTTCGACAAACAGGTTCCCAACATCTCGCAGAAGTCATCTGCCATTGAGATTCTCAACGAAATCAGCAATGCCGTCAAGACCATTGCCCTGGCTGATGCAGAAAAGACGTCAACCTTCAACCGCGAGGCACTTTTCCAGATGTACACGCTGGTGAACCGCCTTATCAGCCTTGTGCGCGAAGGCGACCTCAACGTGGACACCGTCACCATGCAGAAACTCCTATGCCAACTCATACAGTCAACGGCCATCCCCTTCAACGGCGAGCCGGTGGAAGGCATTCAGATGATGGGCGTGCTCGAAACACGGTGCCTCGACTTTGAGCACCTGCTCATTCTTTCGTGCAACGAGGGGAACATGCCCAAAGGAGTCAACGTGACGAGCTTCATTCCTCACTCCATACGGAGCGCATACGGGCTGACCACCAACGACCACAAGGTGGCCATATATTCCTATTATTTCCACCGAATGTTGCAAAGGGCGAACGACATCACCATTGCTTACAACAACTCAACGGAAGAAGGAAAGACAGGGGAGATGAGCCGTTTCATGATTCAACTGCTGGTGGAGAGCGGTTTCAACATCAGTCGCACCACTTTGCAAGCACGGCAAGAACAGGAGTTGCAACAGCCGAAAGAGATTGAAAAAAGCGGCGACATCATGGCAAGGTTGCATGAAATAGCCGAAAAAGGGGCCTACCCCACCCTGATTAACAAATACATGCGCTGTCAGCTGCAATTTTATTTCCAGAACATCCTCGACATTGACGAACCCCACGACGATGAGGACGGAATAGACAACCGCATGTTTGGAAACATTTTCCACCGCGCGGCACAAATCATTTATACGCCGTTCAACGACAGCCGAAAAACCGTCACACGAAGCGACATCGAGGAAATACAAAAGCATAAGGAACGAATTGAACGCGCTGTGGACCAGGCTTTTGAAGAAGAGTATCAGAAGCGTGGACACACGCAGCCCTTCGCCGCAAACACCAACACCGGCCTGCATATCATTAACAGGCAGGTCATTATCACTTTTATCAACCGGCTGTTGACAATAGACATGCACCTGGCACCTTTTGTCATACTGGGACTTGAAAAAAAGGTCTCCGACACTATCACGGTGAACAACGATAATGGCCAAATAGCCAGGATGAAAGTATCAGGTATCATCGACCGCCTGGACATGACGCAGGACCACGAGACAAAGAAATGGAGAATAAGGGTAGTGGACTATAAAACGGGACGGGATTCATCAACCAAGCCAAAGGGTATTGAAGACATCTTCACACGCCCCATCAACACCAAGCAGCACCTCGACTACTATCTTCAGACAATACTTTATTCCGATATGATAAGTCGGTCAACAAAATACAATCCGCAACAATTGCCCGTTGCGCCGGCACTGCTCTTCATACAAAATGCCGCAGGAGAGGACTACTCGCCCATCCTTTTGTTCGGCAAAGAGCCCATCCTCGACATTCAGCAACATTCCGATGACTTCAAGCAACAGCTTCAACAAATCCTTAACGAAATGTTCGACCCCGCCATCCCTTTCACCCCCACCCCCGACCAAAACATCTGCGCCACCTGCCCCTACCGCCAAATTTGCGGACTCTAAAATCCTTTCGTCAAATCCCCACCCCACTTAACACATAGAAAGTGCCATCATGCGGAACAATGCATGATGGCACTTTTTATGAGAAACGACTGCCGAGACAATCAGTTGAAATAACCTTCTCTTTTCTTCTTCTTGTTAATCAGCCTAACCCAGATGTCATCTTCCTTTGCCTTTTTCACCTGAGAAACACGAGCGATTTCCTTCTTCCTATGGCTTTCTATCTGACGCCTCCTGGATTCCACTTTTTGTTTAACAACTTTTTCCACCTTCTCTTCTTCGGTGAGTTCTTTCTTTGCCTCCTTTATTTCTGCTTTTGCATAGAAAGTCATGGTGACAGGCGGACAATTGTCTTCGCTTACCTCCACAGTGAACGGAACATTCTGTCCGCTCCCCACACGCTCTATCATAGTGGTATAAATGCCATTGTTCTCTTCCGGGGTTGAATTATAAATAAGATAATTGTCGGAAGTCGAAACCGTAACGGTTTTCGGATAGACAAGGCCCCTGTTTTCATCGCGTTGGAAAATACCGAAGTTCACTGTCAGTATGGAATCGGGGGCTGAGTATTTGTCAGCCATGCCCTCAATCTTTTCAATAGCGAACGTGGGAGAATAACACTCTACTACGGGCACCTCTATATTGGCTGAGCGCAGGCCCTGGTATCGCACATAGAAGTTGTAAACATGTGTCCTCACCAAATCGGGTGAGAGATCCTTGGGGACATAAAGCACGCAAATGCCGTCATAGCCGTAGTTTTGGTTATTGCTGAAAGTCTTCAAGTCGCCAACCGGTATTTCGCATCCTTCACTGACCGGTACCACGACTGTTGCACCGTCACCCTGTCCATTGGGAATTTCCCACGGTGTGCGTATCTTGATGCCTGTCATCAGCCTGTTGTGGGCATATTCCACAAAACCTTCTTCCTTTTCAAATTGTTCTTCCAACTTCACAGGTGCAAGGGTGATGTCGAAATACTTGATGGAGTCAGCTTTAATAACACCATATCGTCCGTTCAACTTCACAATGGCCTCGTCTTCACGCACAATGCGCACTTCGTCAAATTGCGGCGGGAGCAATTCATTGTATTTATATTCCCCTTCGTCGTTGGTATAGAGAAATTCCAAACCATATTTGTAAGGTTTAGCGTTGCGACTAAGTGTAGTTTTTAACTTGGTCATATATCTTGGCACAACATACTCGTCAATTTCATAACGTACTGTGTCCTCAAAAGGAAGCAAGGTACTCTTCAGACGCATATATTGGTCAAATAAAAGAGAACCTTCGTTCTTTAAAAAAACTACATACTCTTTTTTGTTTGAGGCCAAGTCGGTATATACTTCTTTTTCCTCTGCACGCACCTGTTCTATTTTATTTTTTTTGTTAGTGTAGAACAAAGGAGCCACGGAGTCCTCCTTTAAATAATAAATGAAATATCGCTTATTATAGGAAATCAGCGACTTCCCCTTGGAGAAAGAAGAAACGAAATTCACTTTGTCCACATCGGTCATCGTAGGAATGTCTTTCCATTCACCATCAGTGTTAATGTAGCCTATTCGTCCCGGCTTCAACTTATCAAAGTCCTCGAAATCACGCACACTGGCAAATCCATAGAAATACGGTCGCGCTTCATAATAGGGACCAAAAGTAAAATGTTTGCTGTCCGGAGTGCTGTTGGTTTCAAATTTCTCAACATTGATGAAATACCAGTTGTTGTTCCATAGAACCAGAAGATATCCTTCTGAAACGTATGGGAAACCACTGTTGATTTTATATTTCATCTGTGACATATCAACAAACCGCTTCCTTGAATCACTTTTTTCTTTAAGAACACCTTTTACTATATTATTGCGAGTGTCGAAGACTACGGCATATCCATTACGGAACGGAGCTATACTGTCATAGTCTACGGACAAGACTTCACGCTCTTTTTCCATTTCGTCACGGTTGGAAAATGGCCCGGGATTCATGATGCCGTATTTTCCACCTTTTTCCACCAAGTAAAAGTTATTGTCAATACACGGTGAAATGGAATCATACTCCGCAGGCACAGCCCACTTGGCCACCTGAGCATAGCAAAGGCTTAAAAAGAAAGAAAACAAAAGGGATAAAAATACTTTCTTCATTTCTTATTTTATTTATTCTCTTTTAGATAATTTAAATATGGAATTATCAATGAGTCTTTGAACTCTTTAGTCTCGTCGTCGACAACTTTATCTGCTTCTTCGCATGCCTTATTACAAAGCACATACAAATCTTGTTTGCTTCGTGGTGCTATACCTGCACGCCCCTCTCCATCGTAATAATAACAAAGGTAGAACATGGCTTGATAATCTGTTGAATCTGAAGCAGCTACTGATCTTTCAAGCCATTTCACAGCTTCCCTATTTTGGTTTTTAGAACTAACATCGCTTTTTAGAGAAAGTGCCTCTTTTCGAACGAGGTCAGTTTTATCTTCTCCGAATGTCAACTTATAAGTCATTGCCACCTCGTGAATAGCAGCCGGATAATTCTCTTCCGCCATTTGCTTCATTCCCTCAAAACCAACGCGAATGCTGTCGGGAATGGAAGAGTTAAGCAGGCGCAAGTTGTTGTCAAACACCATTTTAAGTGAATCCTCAGCTGCTAATTTAACATCGTCGGGGGCTTTCTTCCCACCCCTGAAAGCAAAGAAAAAGACGAGGAGGGCAAGGGCTGCGACGGCAACACCGCCAATCAGTTTTGTATTGAGACGGCGGGGCTCCGGGTAAGTGATGTTGTCAATGGCAGCGCGGAAAAGAGCCGACGAAGCATAGCGGTCGCTCTGCTTCTTGGCCGTAGCCTTGCGGATGATTTCACGGATTTGCCAGGAAGAAATGTCCTTTACAGGCACATTTTCCTTCAACTGCATCTGCGTGACATCGAAGGTGCTGCCCTCGAAAGGAAGGTGTCCCACCACGAGCTGGTAATAGAGTATGCCCACGGCGTAAACGTCGGTGTAGAAACCTTGGTGACGGGTGTCGCCAAGTACCAGTTCGGGGGCGGCATAATGAGCCTTGCCCATGAATGTTCCGGTGGCGGTGAGGCCCTTGTCGTTGGTGTCGAGGGTCATCAACTTCTTGGCAATACCGAAGTCAATGAGTTTCACCTTTCCGTCCTTGGTGAGCATGATGTTGGTGGGGTCGATGTCGCGGTGGATGTAACCGGCATCGTGAAGGGCCATCATTCCCGACAGCACGCATTTCACGACGTAAGTGGCCGTCAGGTTGCGCTCATCGTTATATTTCTCATAAAACTCTGCAACGGAAGGATACACCACACCGTCGCGGTTCTTCAGGTTGCCTTGGATGACATCGTCGAGCATCACACCCTCCAGGTATTCGCTGATAACGTAATAATCCTTGGTGTGCAGGCTGTCCTTCGGTTCAATCTCAATCATGCCATACATTCTCACCAGGTTGTCGTGGTTGAGCTGTATGGAAGCCTCACGCCGGGCCCTCATAATGATGTCGTTATCTTTTATCTTCAGCTTCTTGATGGCTACTTTGGTCTGTACGCCATTGGCCGCCACGCGCTTACCAAGATAAACGACACCCATGCCGCCCTCGCCGAGAATGTTCTTCTCGTCGTCGAACTCATAGTAGATTTGCTCGCGCTTTTCTTTTTCGCCTTGTATTTTTATAACTGACATATCTTGTGTATAATTGTTTTAGTAAAATGGTTTTATCATAATTTCCTTGACAGCCGACTTCTGTCCGTTAGAGAGTCTGACATAAACTTTTGCCATTCTCTCCTTCACCACGCCGTTGATGACGGCAGTTGCCGTGGCGTTTTTCCTGGGCTGCACCGTCACCTTGACGGGTGAAAGTGCCTTGCCGTCAACATATACGGTGGCAGTCACAGTCTGCTTTATGGCCGACGAATTCTTCAACTGCACGGCTATGTACTGCCGGTCCTTTTCGTCGGCACGGTCTTTTGTCTTGTTGAAGCTTACAATGGTCACATTGCCGCTATTGTCGGCCTGGGGCTGCTGGGCCGTTGGTGCCTGCCCCGTCGATACGTTCTCAATCGCCTGCACTACTCCCCCGTAGGCCAGTAACAGGTCAAACTGGTTCCCCAAGTCCTTCAACGGGAACGACACCGTATTCGAGTTGCCGGTGCTGTCGGCCTCGGCATTCAGAATCTTTGTCAGGCCATCTTTCTTTGTGGCCGTCAATTCGAGCAACGAGGCATTATACCCTTCAGGAAGAGTCACGACGTAAGTTTCTGCCTTTCCCTTGGCTTTCTTCAGTTCCGTCTTAATGGTTCCCGGGAACATCATGACAAAGCCGGCCACATTTCCTTTCCTCGCGCACGCGATATTATTATAATAAGGTGTAGTAAAGTCAAACTGCGCCGGAGTGACGATTTTCCCTTCCTTTTTGTAGCCATAGAGTTTCTTGTCTGAGAACACATCGTATTCCTTGTCGGGCACAATGGCGACAATGGCCGATGTCTCGCTGATGACCTTGTCCTCGTCGCGGCTGACGGCATTTTTAATCTTCTTGCCTTTTTTGTCGATATAGAAGCTGTCGGCCCTGCCTTTCTTGTCTTTCTTCACCACCCATGCTCGTCCGTCTTTGAAGGGATGAACCTCCGAGTAGGTGGCATTGTCGATGTTTCCGTTGGTATCCATAAAGGCCTGCTTGTCTTTGTCAACTTCCACACATGCGAAGCCTTCAGAGAAATAAGTCGTGCCGGTGGCATAAATGGTCTTGCCGATGGTTTTCTCTTCCAGTTTGGCAAGACTGATGACAGCTGCCACCCTCCATCTGCCGTCCTCACTGTTCATGGCAAGGGCAAATCCATCCTTGAACGGACTGATGGAGTCGTACTGGGCCGAGAAGGGTTGCCCGTTTTCCATGTTTATCATCAACCATTTGTCGCTCTTGCCCTGAGCTTTCCACGCCATGTCCCCACAGGGCAAAGCCTGTTTACAATCGGAATAATACTTCCACATGGCTATTTGTGCCGATGTGGAAATAGCGCCGAGGCAGAGGACTGTCAACAAAAAGACTGTCTTTCTCATGTTGTCTTATTTCTACGCTTTCAACGGGTTACGAGAAAAGGTTCTTGAGCCATCCCCAGAAACCGCCATTGTTCGTTTTCTCACTTTCCAAGAGCACGAGCGTCATGTTATCGTGCCCGCCTCCTTTTTTCATTCCTATTTCATCCACCCTGTTGGCCAATTGTTCCACGATGGTGCGCATGGGGACTTCCGTGTTGGTCACTTCGTCAAGGAGTTCCCTTTCGGGCATGGCACCATGAATGCCGTCGCTGCTAAGGAAGAACCGGTCGCCTTTTTTGTAATGCAGGGTGGTAATGTCAATCTCCACATTGTCTTTTAGTCCCAGGGCCCTGGTAATGATGTTCGACTGTGCCGACTGTCGGGCCTGTTCTTCGGTAATCACCTTTTGCTTGACGAGTTCAAAGACCATGGAGTGGTCGAAAGTCCTGTAAACCTTCTTGTGTCCGCGTAATTGGTAGATGCGGCTGTCGCCGACGTATGCTGCAAATGCCTTGTTCTCAGCCAGTAGCAGTACGGTGCATGTTGAGCCCATGCCTTGCAGCTCGTGTGCAGAGCACGCCTTTTGGTAAACGGCCAGGTTGGCGCGCCTGATGGCTTCGAGGACAATCTCCTCGGATGCTTCTTTCTGCTCTGTATTTTTCAGGAAATCAAGTATTTTGTCCACGGCGATGGTAGAAGCCGTCCTTCCCGCAGGTCCGCCTCCCATGCCGTCGCACACGGTGACCACCAGTCCCATGTCTGTTGAGCACCATCCATAGTAGTCCTGGTTCTCACGGCGCCCGCCTTGTTCAGATTTCACATATCCTTCAAATCCGGGTGCAGATATTCTTTCAACGTCCATTCTTTATCTGTTCTTAAAAAAATATGAAAGTTCATTTAAAAAGGAAGGGCAAAACGATGCGCACTTTGTCGATGAGGGTTTCTCCCTGTGCCAGTGCGTCCTTGAGTGCCACTTTCATTTCGTCGGCACTCTGGTAGCGATTGGCCGGTTCCTTGGCCGTTGCCTTGCGCAGCACTTTCATCAGTGCCCATGGAATGTCCTTGCTGACGGGCAGTTTCTTTTGTATCTGCCGGGTCAGTGTTTCCACTTCATTGTTCGATTTATAGGGGTTGTCTCCCGTAATGAGTTCATAGAGCGTGATGCCCAGGGCATAGAGGTCGGTTGACGGCCCCATCTGCATTTCTTCCTCCTCGTCGCCCCTCAGAATCTGCTCGGGTGCCGAATATTGCGGCGTTCCGATGAAGCCCACGGTAGAGAACTTGTTGCCTCCGTTCATCCTGGCAATGCCCAGGTCCATGAGTTTCACGTTGTCCTCGCTCGATGCCATGATGTTCGACGGTTTGATGTCGCGGTGGATGAACCTTTTAGAATGAATATACGACAATGCGTCGAGCACCTGGAAAATCATCTGGCAGATGCGTTCCACCCTGTCGTCCGCATTGGCGAGGTTCTGCTTCACATACGTCTTGATGTTGACACCCTTCACATATCGGCTAAGGATGAAGATGGGCCCCTTGTCGGGTGCATATTCGCAATAGCCCACCATCTCCACGAGGTTGGGATGGTGGAAAGCCAGCGACGCCTCCAGCTTGGCGCGCTCGCGCACCTGCTTGTAGTTGGAGTACTGGTCTTTCACCCTCTTGACGGCCACTTTCTCCCCGCTCTTGCAGTCATATCCCAGATAGACGGTTCCCATGGCACCGCCACCAAGAGGTTTCACATCGGGGTTGTACTTATATTCCCGACCCTTTACAATTAAGTAAAGGTTGGGGTCGTCGGGCTTGGTAATAACAGTTTTGCTTGCCATTTGTTTGTTATGTATTGAAGTTCAGGAGATTGGGGAAGTCACCGATGGTAGGTGGCAAACGCCCAATCATCTCTTCCTCACTGATATGTCTCTATCTTTTCCTTACTGAGTTTCACATAATCCTCGTCCTTGGCTTGCTCGGCATATTTCAATGCTTCCCTGAAATACTCGAGGGCCTTGTCCCTGTCGCGTGCCACGGCCGTGGTACGGATGGCACCGCCTATGAAGTCGCAGCCCAGCTCGTAGAGGGCGCGATAGTCGTCGGACTTTAGTTCCACGGTCTTAAGCAACAGCTCGTGGGCTTGCTTGGCATCGGGTTTCAGGCCCGTGGTTTTCTGCATCAGCTTGATGCTGTCGGGACGGTAGTCGCTGGAGCTCTCGCTA
This sequence comes from Prevotella sp., assembly GCA_017474515.1. Lineage (GTDB taxonomy): Bacteria > Bacteroidota > Bacteroidia > Bacteroidales > Bacteroidaceae > Prevotella. The sequence goes on from JAFVHN010000036.1 coordinate 64,934, forward strand.
ATAAAGAGCAGGCGGCTCTTCAGCCAAGTGGCCTCGGCATTGTCGGCATTGACGAGCGAGTCGAGCACCCGTAGCCCCTCCTTTGCCGTGGTTTCATCCTTCAAGTTGTCAAGCATGGTGACGAAGGCGTCGGGAGCAGCTTCTTCCACCTCCACCGTTTTTGGTGCGTCGGACTTGTTGAAAAGCATGTTCAACCCGAGGAACAGGAGTGCTCCGGCCACGGCTGCCACGCCGATAATCGTCATGCGCTTGGCTGGCGAAAAAGTCTCAGGATAAGGCAGTTTCACTATCTGGTCGAGGGCCACTATAAACTCGGCCGCACTCTGGTAGCGCTTCTCCTGCCGCTTGTCGGTGGCCTTTTCAAGCACCTTGCGAATAGCCGACTGGCGGATGAGGCCCACGGGGATTTTCTTGTGCAGCTGCATGGCAAGAATCTCGCTGTCAGTGCCTTCGAAAGGCAGGTGCCCCACCAAGCACTGGAACAGAAGGATGCCTACAGAGTAAAGGTCGGTGCTCTTGTTCTGGTTTTTTATGTCGCCCAGCACCAGCTCGGGAGCCGCGTATGATGCCTTTCCCACAAACTGGCCTGTTGCAGTGAGGCTCTTGTCATAGGTGTTGAGCGTCATCATCTGCTTGGCAATGCCGAAATCGATGAGCTTGATGTGCTCGTCGGACGTAATCATGATGTTGGTGGGGTCGATGTCGCGGTGGATGTAACCGGCCTCGTGAAGGGCCATCAGACCGGCCAACACGTTCTTTACCACATAGATAGAGAAACGGTAGGGGTCGTTGATGTAGTCCTTGTACATCTTCTGGGCATAGGGAATCTCGTTGCCGTCGGGGTCGGTGGTCTTGCCGTGCATCAGGTCGCTGAGCATCACGCCCGAGAGCAGCTCGCTCACCACATGGTAGCGGTGCATGACGGTGCCGTTGGGCAGGGTGTCTTCCATTTCAAAGAAGCCCATCATTTCCACCAGGTTGTCGTTCTTCAGCTGGATGGCCGACTCGCGCCGTGCCCGCTCAATGACGTTTTCGGGCAGGTCGCTGTACATGAACTTGATGGCCACGTCGTGCGCCTCGCCGGTCTTTTCGTTGACGCGCCTTCCGCGGAACACCTTTCCGGTGCCGCCCTCTCCGAGCAACTGGGAGGCCGTGTCGAACTCATAGTATATGCCTTCCCGCTTTTCTTTCTCCCCTTGTAATCGTTTTACTGCCATATATATGAAAAATAGAAAAAGTTAAAATTAAGTGAAGAGTGAATCATTTGCTGCCGCCATCGGTGACGTCTGAACTCCCGAACTCCTGAACAACTAAAAGTGTAGAGTGAAAAATATGCTGCCGCAAAAACTCATAACTGATAACTCGTAACTAAAAAAGCATTTTGCTCATTTCTTTTTCCAGCCGAAAATCCGAGTGGCGGCGGCATCGAACAACGGTTTGTCGCGGCCCGTCTTCACCACCGTGCCATTGGCAGGGTCGTCGAAAGCAGGCGTGTCGACAGCAGTCGAATCCTCCTCTTCAGGCATGTCGGAAATCTCGGGAATCTCAGACAACGGCTCCTCGGCCACCGGGCTGAAGTCCGGACGCGGGGCAAGCCCCAGTTTCTGAACGTCGGCCAGCAGGAGCACCAGCTCGTAGTTCTGCCCGAAGGTCAGGATGTCGCGGTCGGCAAGAGTCACCGTGCCGCCGTCCAGCTTTTCGCCGTTGCGCATGGTGCCGAACTTGGTGTGCAGGTCGCAGAGGGTGACTTTCAGGCCGTCGCCGCTGATGGTGGCCTCCAGCTCCGCGTGGAGGTTGTCAACGCTGGCCTCACCCAGTTGCACATCGCAACCGCTCATGCGCCCCACGGTGTTCATGCCTTCATAGAGGGGCCACATCTCTCCGCCCTCGCCTGCCGACACCGAGAAAACGATGCCGCACAAACGGCGTACGGACAAGGCTTCGTCGGATTCTTGAGCAGGCTCGTCGCCGCCGATGCCGGCCATTTCACCGGGTTGGAGAACGCGCGTGCCGCCGCTTTCGTTGGTCGTTTCGGGAGCCCTACGGGTATAAAACCTTGACATGTCGTCATCAAGGAATTGGTCTTCTGCCATCATATCGTACAAAAATAATGGTTTATAAATGCTTTAAACTTTGCAAAGTTATAGATTTTTTTTTAAACAGCATGCTTTTTAGGCGATTATTTGCTAAAAAACATTTTTTTTCACCTTTCATTACCCATTTTTATGGATTATTCCACTCCGCTTGCACTCCACCCGACCGGTTGAAAGAAGAAACAGGAAAAAAGACGACGGTTTTTGCTTACAAGCGAATAGCTTTTTGCTTACAAGCGAAAGGTCTTTTGCTTAGAGCCAAAAGGTCTTTTGCTTGTAAGCAAAAATACAAAGGACGCCGTTTCTTTACTTGGAAAATGCAGAAAGTTGCCCCGCAAAACGGCAGTTTTCTTACCGTAAAACGTAAAAAGGCAGCGGCATGGGAAACCCCATTGCCGCTGCCAACTATTTATACAATCAAAATACCAACGCTTCATAACGGTGGAATCAGGGATGTTTCAGGTTATCACATCCTAAAAACGTTTCATCATAGATTTTTGCCTGCTTGGGCACGTTGGCAGTGGTGAGACTGGAACAACCGAAGAAGGCGTACCTCTCAATCTCTTTGATTTGAGGGTTGAACACTACTTTCCTCAGTTCCGAGCAGCCCATGAAGGCTTTCTCATAGATGGCGTTCAAGCTTTGGGGGAATGTGAGTTCTTTAAGGCCGGAACAGAAAAGAAACGCCTCTTGGCCAATCCACCTCAACCCCTCGCCGAACGACACCCTCTCAATACCAGAGCAGTTGGCAAAAGCATTTGAATAGATAGATTCAAGTCCCGGGGGGATGTCCACTTCCCTCAATGAAATGCAATCGGCAAAGGCAGAGTTTCCTATGGTCTCCACACCCTGTCCGAACGTTACCACGCTCAGCGACAGGCACCCCCTGAACGCCTCGCCACCAAGGAATTTCACTGAACCGGGAATGGTTATCTGCTCCAGTGCGGTACAATTCAGAAAGGCTTCCGTGTCTATTCCGCTCACGCCGTTGCTAAGTGAGACCCTGCTCAGGCCGGTGCAATTCTTAAACGCTCCGCTCTTTATGTGGACTCCCGGAGGAACGGTTACCGACAACAGGTTGGCATGGTTGGCAAAAGCTCCCTCGCCGACGGCCTTCACAGAAGATGGAACTGTGACGTCCTGACTATATCCTACTGGACAGAAGACAATCTCTCCGTCATCACACAAAAGCCCGTCGATGGAGTAAAGATTGGACTGCACCCCCCGGCCTTTGTTGACAGCTTCAAGCTTATCGCAACCTGTGGCAAAACTAAGGTCGATGTCCGTAAGCGTGGAGGACAGGTTGATAACCGTCAGGTTGGAGCAGCCTTCAAAGGCATTCTTTTTTACGTCGCTCACCGTGTTGGGCAGGGTGATGGAGGCAAGCTCCTTACAGCCTTTGAAAGCATACGCATCAATGCCGACAATGGTATAGGTACCCACGGGAGTGTCCTCGTCATACAGTTCTCTGCATAATCTCACCTCAACCTTCGACGGGAGAGTAATATCGCCCTTCACCCCCTGGACTCTTTTGTTCCCCCAATAATTGTCATCATCAACAACAAACATATCCATACCACGCATTCCAGTGAGATGCGGGCCAATTCTTATAGTCTTCTCTTTTTCGTTGGAAATCTTACAATAGATTTTCCCTCCCGAAGGAGAAACGAAATAATGGTATCTAGCCTGTCCAGATGGTTTTTCCCCTTTGCCGACATTGAAGAACACAGGCGGTTGTCCAAGAACGCAGCAACATGGCAATACTGACAGCAAAGCAGCAAAATGCAAAAGCAATTTCTTTCTCGTCATGACCTATCTCTATTTCACTTTATAATTATTCATCGACTATATACTAAAAGTTTAAAGACTCATCAACGCGATAAGTTGTTGCAGTTCAGGAACGTTTCATCATAGATTTTTGCCTGCTTGGGCACGTTGGCAGTGGTGAGACTGGAACAACCGAAGAAGGCGTACCTCTCAATCTCTTTAATTTGAGGGTTGAACTCCACTTTTTCCAGAGCCGTGCAGCCCATAAAAGCTTTGGTGTTGATATACTCCATGGTTGAGGGGAAACTGATTTCACGCAGGGCAGAACAGAAGCTAAAGGCGTCGGAGCCGATATACCTGACGCCCTCGGCAAATGTGAGCCGCTCCAAAGCGAAACAGTTGGCAAAGGCCTCGTTGAACACATCGGTAAGCCCTTTGGGCAAGGCCGCCTCGCGCAGTGAGCCACAGTCTGCAAAAGCCCGTGTGCCAACGATTTTAATCCCCGGATTAAATGTAGCCTGCTGCAGCGAGAGGCATCCCTTGAAGGCCTGGGTTTCTAACCTTTCCACCGAGCCGGGAATGCTGATGTGCTCTAAAGCGGTGCATCCGGAGAACGCATCCTCACCAATGGCTTTCACCCCCTCGCACAGCGTAACATCCCTCAGGTTGGCACAGTCCATGAACGCCCCTTTCTTGATGGTAACGCCCTGGGGGACGGTAACAGAAAGCAGGCGGCCATGGCCCTTGAACACCCCCTCGCCGATGGCCGTAACTCCGGCGGGAATGGTAATTGACGAACTGTACCCCAACGGGCAGAACACCACCTCGCCGTTGTCGCACAGCAGGCCATCAACGGAATAAAGCCCGCACTGCACGCCCTTTCCTTTGTTGACCGCCTCAAGGTTTTCGCAGCCGGAAGCGAAACTCAAGTCAAGACCCGACAGCGTTGAGGGAAGGTTAATGGTGGTGAGGTTGGAACATCCATCAAAGGCGTTTTTCTTCACTTCATTCACGGTGTTTGGAAGGGTGATGGAAGTAAGCTTCTTGCAGTTCTTAAAGGCGTAGTTGTCAATGACGGTTATCGTAAATTCACCTACCGCGGTGTCTTCATTCTTCAATTCATTACGTTTTCTCACCATGACTTTCGACGGGAGTACGACATCTCCATGAATTATCTGCACCCTTTGGTCGCCCCATTGGGAACGCACGCGTTCGTCGCCCCAACGGCAAGGCTCCAAGAAACCACCAATCTTTATTGTCTTCTCATTTTTGTTCACAAAGTCGCAATATACAAACCCGCCATTTGGGGGAACGAAATAATAATACCAGGCTTGTCCCCACGGTTTCTCACCTCTTAACTGGCCAAATACAGAGCAACATGGCAGCAGAGCGATAACGGCGGACCAAAACCATAGCTGTTTTACTCTCATAGCAATCTTGTTTTAAAAGTTATTTGGGAGCGCGGGTTCCGCCGCACTCCCATTAAATAGTTATTCTACTCTTGTTACGCATTTGTTCAACTTCTTTGGAGTTCAGGATTGACTTGAGAAAGTTGAATTATTCTATCTGCCAGCGTGTGTCGTCGAGCGGCCTTATCCAGACAACATCACCTTTGTTGTACTTGATGCCATCGATTTCAGGCGTGGAATAGTAATCTTTGTTACTCGACTCCACGCTGCCCACGCGTATCTGTAGGCGCTCGCCGTTCTTATAGTTCTGCTCAACGAAGCATACCACGCGCATCGTGTAGTTATGGGATTCGCGGAACCACAGCCATCCTTCGGTCCGTTGCCAATCCTGGCTGAAATATACGCGGTCGCCGGGCTCGCAGTTGCGGAATTTCTCCTTCCTTATCTTCTCAGCTTCGGCCGCCCTGCGCTGGCGCTCTATGCGTTCCTGCTCCTGGGCAAGCTGCTTGCGCCGTTCTTCCTGCTGGCGTTTCAGCTCCTCTTGCTTCTTCTTGGCCTCTTCCTGCGCATTTATCTGCTTTTGCCTGGCTGTAAGGTCGATATACTGTCCTTTCTTGTCGATAATGTATTCTTTTGCGTCGGAGAACACCTCTGCCCTGCCGTTTGAAAAGTCCTTTACAATTTTCTCATAAATGGGAGAAATGGCTATGACGCCATCGGAAGTCACAAAGCCCCATTTCCCTTCTTGAATGTTAAAACGGGCCATGCCGTCGCTGAGCGTTCCCACGCTGCCATAATCGCCCTTATTAAATTGGACCACGTCCGGGTGTCCCATCTTAACTTTAAAAGTATATACCACGAGATTTCCTAGCGGCAACCCGTTCTGGAACTTGGCATGGGCCGCGTGGAAGATAATCTCTTTGTCGTCCGACCACAACAAATCACCTTCGCCGTCGAGTCTGCCGTTGAAGACTTTCCCCGACCACAGGGTGTTCTCAAACTTCAAGAACTTGTCGCCGCTAAGGAGCCAGCACGAGCCGCGCTGCGTCATGTTGGAGAAGCCGGCCCTCATGCCTGTTGACTCATACACGAATTTCTTATATTCGGAACTCGGAAGGAACGTGAACTCGTCAACGGCGGTGTAAACATCACCGAAACGGGAAACATCCTTATACTTCGTCGCGCCTATCACATAGTCGTGTTTCCGGGCATATTCCATCAATTTTTCCAGGGAATAACCTTTGCCACCCTTGTTCTTGGCCACATAGAATTTCTTGGCTGTACGCCCGTTCGCCAAGCCTTCCTCGAAGATTTTATCTTGGGCCATGCCCCCGGCACACAGTGCCAGGAGCATGAGCATGAATAATCCTTTTCTCATTGTTCAATATAATTAAATGGCGAAAACAAGGCCGGCGTCCACATACCACGTCGTGGTACCGATGGTGTAGTAACGGCTGCTTTTGGAATCTTCAGAAGCTTTCTTCGAGCCAAATCCCAACCGTCCGGTGGCACCGCCGAAGATTCCTATTTTATCGGTGATATAGAATTTCAAACGGGCTTTCAAGCCAAAATCGAAGGTCAAATTGTGCATGGGGCCTCCATGGATGTAGTCGCCGCCAATACCGAAGTAAAGAGGCAGCTGTATACGTTTTTGAGCATTGATGGTCTTGCCGGCGAAGGCCATGAACGACATGGTGGTGAGATCGGCGGTCTGGGCAGGCTCAAACCATTCTGACTTGCCATCCAAATCGTATTTGTCAAAAGTGGCCTTGGAATAGCCAAGCTCAAACAGCGTGACCATGCCTTTGAATTGCCGTTCATAACCGAGGTTGGCGTTCCAGTATGACTTGTAATCGTACTTGTACTCCTCGTCGTCCAAACTAATGTTTACATGGTTATAACCTAAAGGTGCGTAACCGAGTGAAAGGTTACGGATTTGAGCCTTGGCTACGGTGCATGCCAACAGCATGGCCATGCTCATTGCAAATAACTTTGTTTTCATAATATATAAAGATTGATGTTATTGCCTACTCTTTTGAAAAGCGATTTTCGGCATCTTCGCGTTGTGAGGTTTTCGTGAAGGGGACATAAAAAAGGCGTGTACCATCCTTTGCTTATTCTCTATACGGGTACCGCCAAGTGACCTCACGCAAAACAAGCAAGAACAGCTCACGCCCGGAGGCGTGAACCTTCTAAGCTGCTTGCTCTCTGCGTTGAATTTTGGCGGATTCGTATAGAGAGAACAAAAGCTTGAAAGCTCTATATTCTAAAAAGCAGATTAGGAACTACGCACGGTATATACTACCGATTGCTTTTCGTTCCCCTGTTGGGAAGGTCACACCTAGTGCGACTCAACCCATTTAATCATTACTTTCTGTTTCTTCTTTTAGGTTTTAGTTCGTTACTATAAAAATTATATAAATACTTTTACGGGTGCAAATATACGAAAAATAAATAAAACAACGAAAAGAGGAGAGTTTTTTTATTCGTACCTCATGGACCTTGCGGGATGGATGTGTGAAATGAGGTAGCTGGGGGCGATGAGAACAAAGACGCTGACCAGGAGGGTTGCCACATTGATGAGCACGAACAACGGAATGTTGAGCTCCACGGGAACGGTGCTCACATAATAAGTGGCTGGGTCGAGCTTGATGATGCCTGTGAAACGCTGAAGGAGGAGCAGGCCGATGCCGAGGACATTGCCGATAACAAGGCCGCGCGTGATGATGAAAACGGCAAACCAAAGGAAGGTGTGGCGGATGGTGCTGCCACGGGCTCCCAGGGCTTTCAGCACTCCTATCATGTTGGTGCGCTCCAGGATGATGATGAGCAGGCCGCTGATCATGGTGAAGGCGGCCACACAGACCATCAGGGCCAGGATAATCCACACGTTGAGGTCGAGCAGGTCGAGCCACGAGAAAATCTGGGGGTTGCCCTCCTGCACGGTGACCGAGGAGTAGGTGTTGCCGTATTTGTCGGTGGTCTTGTGGATTTTGCCGATGATTTCCTCGTCGATGGCGTTCACCTGCGAGAAGTCTTTCACGGTCATCTCCACGCCGCTGGCCTGGTCGGGCTGCCACCCGTTGAGCTTGACGGCGGTGAAGAGGTCGGTGTAGCAAATGGTTTTGTCGAACATGGAGAGGTTGGTTTCATAGATGCCGCTAACGGTGAAACGCCGTGGCCTCACGCCCTGGTCGCTGAAGAAATAGGCAAAGATGCGGTCGCCGGTTTTTATCTTCAACTGGCTGGCAATGATTTGCGACACAACGATTTGTGCGCTTGCCGCGCTGTCGGTGAAATGGGGCATGCAGCCCTCTTTCATGTTCTGGTGGATGAAGGTGGTGTCGTATTCCTCGGCCACTCCCTTGAACACCACGCCGAGGAAGTCGCTATCGGTTTTCAATATGCCCTGCTTCATGGCATAGCGCTGCACATGGTCCACGCCGTCGATAGTTCGCAATGTCTGCAAGAGGCTATCGCCGACCTGTATGGGCCGCCATTCCCCGGCCTGAACGGAGAGCAGTTCGCCCACGGTGATGTGGCTGCCGAAGCCGATGACCTTGTCGCGTATGGTGTGCTTAAAGCCTAAGACGACGCCCACGGAGACAATCATCACGGCCAGCCCTATGGCCACGCCGAGCATGGCAATGCGGATGGCAGGGCGGCTCACTTTGCGTTTGTCGCCTTGTTCGCTATAAAGGCGACGGGCCATGAAGAGGGGGAAAGACATTTTTAAATGAAAAACGATAAATGATAAATGACAAAGGGAGGGGGCATACTATTTTACGGATTCGGAGGGGCGGACTGCTACTGGCTTGAGTTGGCCGTATTTTTCGGATAGGCCTCCAATGCCTTTCTGAGCACATGGAGGGCTTTCACAAGGTCGTCTTTCTTAAGCACATAGGCTATGCGCACCTCATTGCGGCCCGCACCGGGCGTAGTGTAGAAACCGCTGGCCGGAGCCATCATGACGGTCTGGCCTTCATAGGAAAATTCCTCCAGGCACCAGCGGCAGAACTCCTCGCTATCGTCAACGGGCAGCTTGGCCACGGTGTAGAAGGCGCCCATGGGTATGGGCGAATATACGCCGGGAATGCGGTTGAGGCCGTCGATGAGGCACTTGCGGCGCTCCACATATTCGTCATAGACATCGCGCATGTAGGCCTCGGGGGTGTCGAGGGAAGCCTCGGCAACAATCTGCCCGATGAGGGGCGGCGAGAGGCGTGCCTGACAAAATTTCATGACGGCCTGGCGTATCTCCTTGTTCTTGGTGATGAGGGCGCCGATGCGGATGCCACACTCGCTATAGCGCTTCGAAACGGAGTCGATGAGCACCACGTTCTGCTCGATGCCCTCCAGGTGGCAGGCACTGATATAGGGCGACCCTGTGTAGATATATTCGCGATAGACCTCGTCGGAGAAAAGATAGAGGTCGTATTTCTTCACCATGTCGCGAATTTGGTTCATTTCGCGACGCGTGTAAAGATAGCCGGTGGGATTGTTGGGATTGCAAATCAGGATGGCACGGGTGCGCTCGTTGATGAGTTCCTCGAATTTCTCGACCTTGGGAAGCGTGAAGCCTTCCTCAATGGTGGTGGCAATGGTGCGGATTTTGGCACCTGCCGAAATGGCGAAGGCCATGTAGTTGGCGTAGGCCGGTTCGGGAACAATAATCTCGTCGCCAGGGTTCAGGCACGACATAAAAGCGAAGAGCACCGCCTCGCTTCCTCCACAAGTAATGATGATGTCGTCGGGGGTGACGCGGATGTCGTATTTAGCGTAGTAATCAACGAGTTTCTCGCGATAGCTCAAGTATCCCTGCGAGGGTGAGTATTCCAGGATTTCGCGGTCGATATGCTTGATGGCATCGAGGGCCACGGCGGGTGTCGGAAGGTCGGGCTGGCCGATATTGAGGTGATAGACTTTGATGCCGCGCTTCTTGGCAGCCGCTGCCAGGGGAGCCAGTTTCCTGATGGGCGACTCCGGCATTTCTAAACCGCGTACGGATATTTGTGGCATTTTCCTTTCTTATGTATTATTATAAAACCGATGCAAAAGTAAGCATTTTATCCGAATAAATGAAAATTCTTTCATTATTAATTACTTAATGGTCAGTAAAACCACACTATGCGGGGGCTAATTGTCGAAATTCCACGACAGGCCGAGCCTCAAAATGCGGCCGTTGACGGGATAGTGGGGCACCAGGAAGCGGTTGCCCCCCTCGCCGGCATTCACATGACTCATCATGACGAAGAAGCGGGTGCGCTTGAGAAGCATGTTGGCATAGACATTCACGATGGGGTAATTGCCTATTTTGACATTGCCATCGCCATTCCCCTGATTGCAGAACTGGCCTATATACGGGCAATAGTCGGGTGCCTCATACTTGGTGAAGAACCTGACATCACCGCCGAGGTGTACCTGCAACACCTTGGCAATCTTGAAATTAAGATACAAATTGGAGTAAATGTTCAAGTCGGGCAAGGGAAGGGCCTCCTGTTTTCCCGACTTCTGATAAGTGACTTGACTTTCCCAGTTCAACGGCCCCAGGGTGAAATCTTGCGAAAGTTGAAGGGTGAGGAGGTTCACCGTTTTGTCACTTTGTACCACGCCGACCGTATTACCGCTACGCCCTTCGGTATCGGTAATGGTGTATTGGTTGGTGAAATAAGTGAAATTGGTGAGATTGTCCACGGCCACGCGCAACTTGGTGCGTGTCTTTTCATAATAGAAAATGCCCTCCAGGCGCGTGCGCTCCTCGTCTTTCAACTTGTCGTTGTCCCACCAAAGGTGCTTTGACGAGAAATGCCTTTGGTAGAACGTCGGATGGAGTTTGTAGAAATATCCCCGCGCAGCCAGCCTCACGGTGTCGCCGAGGAACTTGAAATTAAGGTCGGCGGCAACATCGAGCTTTAGTTGTCCGGCATCTTCGCCCGCCAGCCATGTCTCAAAGGTAGCGTTATAGTGGAGGAGCGAGCCCTGTGTCTTGGCCAGTTGTCCGCCCACGCTCAACGAGTGTTCCTTGAAATCCTTGAACCCCGTCCTCACGGTGTCGGGCATTTCAAAATAGCGAAGGTCGTGGGTTACAAAACCTTTCAACCCGGCCTTTGCCCATTTGTTGAACCCTTCGAGCAACGAAACGGCCAATGTGTTGCGAAGCTCGTAATGTCGCATCTTGTCATAGACGCTATCGCCCTGCAGGCGTTCTATTACGGGGAAGGTGTTGAGATAATAGTCCGCCGGCGTGTTATAGGCTTGATAAATGCGGCGATAGTTGTCAAATTTCAACGTATGAATAAAACTGGTCACCGGCACATACTCGTTCTTCATCCACGAGGTGTCGGCGGCTTCTTCCTGAGTCTGGGCCACCAGGCTATCGGCCATTTCCTTACTGGTGACGGCAATGCGTTCTTGCTTGATGCTGTCGCCGGCGGCCGCCGGCTCATCGCCCGCAATCACGGCATCGTCGGGTCTTCCGGCATAAGTGGGCGTTTTGTCTTTTTCATATTGGCTCTCGTCGAAGTCGCGCCCCTCTTTTTGAGCCTGTCGTGCCGCATCGGCTTTCTTTTTGCGCTCCTCGGCCTCTTTTTGCGAGGCCAGCGCAAACTTCTTGGCCTTTATCTCTTCCTCGGTCATGGGCACCTTGCGGTTGAAGCCCACCATATAGCGATGGGTGAGGAAAACGTGCTGGTTGTCGTTGCGGTTCCAGTTGCTCTCAAGCACCGTGGGGATTTCGTCTGAGCGGAAATCGTCTTCAAAGCTCTCGGGATGCGAGACATAGTTGTCGTTGGTCACACCGCCGTTCTCGGTGAGTTTCTGGTGATTGGTTGACAAAAGCAGGTGGGCCTGGTAGCGGTCGCCGAGATAGGAGCCATACATGGTGTAGTTGAAATGTGCCGAGCCCTGGTGCTGGAAATAGCCGCGACCATAGAGATAGTCGAATTTGAAGCCCGCCCCCAGTTTCTTTCCGGCATTCACGGCAAAGAGCGCCTTGAGGTGGTCCTCACCGTTCACCTTGTCGCCGCACTCGTTATAGCTGAGATTGGTGATGGGCGAAAGGGTGTTGGTGAAATGAAATTGCTCTACAGGGGTGATGAAGTAGTCGTAAGGCTGGGTGAACATGAACTGTGCGGGCAACTGGCGGTCGGCAAAGATGCGGTTCTCGCGCGGTGCTCCCAAGTTGCCCAAAGTGTTGTATTCACCCCGGAGTCCCGACGTGAAGAGGGTGTTCATAAACATGTGTTGCGTGGTGTCCACCTCGGCCTCTATTCGGTCGCCGAACCGTTCATCGACGGTCCAGACGCGCATTCCCTTGGGGATGTCCTTCGAGGAAGAGCTGGTAGAGTCGCGCAACCCGCCGTCGCCAAGATGGTTGACCGTGCCGTCCGGATTGACGGTACTCAACCCCCTTTGTGCCCAACATGCAGGAATGGCGCAAAAAAAGAGCAGCAGGCCCAGGAGCCTGACAATTACTTGGTGAGCCGTAAGACGCATTCCACTATCTTGAAGACCATGGCACCAAGGATGATGTAGGTGCCCGTTGTCTGGTTCGACGTAAAATAAATGGCCACGCCGGCCACCGCCCCAAGCATGAAAAGAATGTTAAGAACCTGGCGCAGCATCTTGAACCGGTCTTCCGGCTCTTCCTCCTGTCTGCGGCGATGTCGCAATGCGCCACCGTATTCAAAATCCGAATTGTCCAAAATGCTTATCTGTTTAATTTACAATATAATGGTCCAAATCATTAAAGATTTCATCCTTCCTGTCAATGGTCTTCCTGCGGAACTTTCCCGAATTGCGGTAGAGCTTTGTTTTCTTCTTGTTGAGCGAATACTCATCCGTAATCCATTCCTCGGCCAGGAAGAGTTGTCCTCCGCCGCGCTGTTCCTCATACTTGTAGGTGATGCGGCTCAATTCTACGTCAAGGGTGCCGTCGCCACAAGTGACCACAATGTTACAATTGAACTTCGTGCGGTCGAGGGAAAGCAGGGTGTTGGTGAACACCATCCACTCCTTCAGGTTGACCACGAATACGTGCCCGCTGCGGTTCACCAGTGCCACGCTGCTGCCGGGCAACTGGTTCTCGCTTTTGGTCAGGGCGGTGAAAAAGGCCATGGCCTTGTCGTATATCTGCTGCGCGTTCATGCCCGGCACGTCGAGGTGGTGGCTCCACCCCACCCTGCCGTCAATCACGGGCACCGCGCCTTCCAGGTATTTCGCATCAACCGCGTCCTTGGAGGTGCTTTCCGCTTTTGCCGGTGACTGCTGAGGGCCGGCGTCGGGCAGTTCCCATTCCGACTGGGCATTGGCCGCCATGCTGAATGTCAATGCCAATGCCATAAAAACAGACTTCATAACCACTTTTTTCATAATTGGCGCAAAATTACGAAAAAAACGCCGAACCGCCATCATTTCTTCAACATTTAACAAAAGTTGACGGGGAGGAAGCCACTCCTCATGGTCGGCAGAAGCAAAACAGAAGGCCATGAACCCCAAAACGGTTCATGGCCTTCTTTTCTTAAATAGAGATTTGAGTTATGAATTATGAGTTGTGAGTTAACTCAAATCTTAGAACTCAAAATCAAAACGAGTTTTAATAGATGCCCTGTGCCATCATAGCCTTTGCGACCTTGAGGAAGCCTGCAACGTTGGCACCCTTCACATAGTTGATGTAGCCGTCGGCCTCGGTGCCGTATTTCACGCAGTTGGCGTGAATGTTGTTCATGATGTCGTGGAGTTTGTTGTCCACCTCTTCGCGGCTCCAACCCAGGCGCTCGGAGTTCTGCGTCATTTCCAGTCCCGACACGGCCACGCCGCCGGCATTGGCAGCCTTACCCGGCGAGTAGAGAATCTTGGCATCCTGGAACACCTTGATGGCAGCAGGTGTGGTGGGCATGTTGGCACCTTCGCTCACGGCGATTACTCCGTTGGCCACCAATGCCTTAGCGGCCTCTTCGTTAATCTCGTTCTGAGTGGCAGAAGGCAATGCGATGTCGGCCTTTTCGTTCCAGGGCTTGGCACCTTCCACATATTTCACGCCGTATTCTTCAGCATATTCTTTGATGCGTCCGCGGTCGATGTTCTTCAGCTCCTTGATAAATTCGAGCTTCTCCTTGTCGATGCCGTCGGGGTCGTAGATGTAGCCGTCGGAGTCGGAGCAGGTGAGCACCTTTGCGCCCAGTTCAATGCACTTCTCCATGGTGTATTGTGCCACGTTTCCGGCACCGCTGACGAGCACCGTCTTGCCCTCGAGGCTCAGCCCGCGCGTCTTCAGCATGTTCTGAAGGAAGTAAACATTTCCGTAGCCAGTGGCCTCGGGACGGATGAGGGAGCCTCCAAATTCCAGGCCCTTGCCGGTGAGCACGCCGCTCCACTCGTGGGTGAGTTTCTTGTACTGTCCGAACATGTAGGCCACTTCGCGTCCGCCCACGCCGATATCGCCGGCAGGCACGTCAACGTCGGGACCGATGTGACGGTAGAGTTCGTTCATGAAGGCCTGGCAGAAGCGCATCACCTCGGCGTCGCTCTTGCCGCGCGGCGAGAAGTCGGAGCCGCCCTTGGCACCGCCCATGGGAAGCGTGGTCAGCGAGTTCTTGAAGGTCTGCTCGAAGGCCAGGAACTTCAGGATGCCCAGGTTCACCGACTGGTGGAAGCGAATGCCGCCCTTGTACGGGCCAATCACGTTGTTGTGCTGGATGCGGTAGCCCATGTTGGTCTGCACGTTGCCTTTGTCGTCAACCCACGTCACGCGGAACGAAATGATGCGATCGGGTATGCAAAGGCGCTCAATGAGGTTCCACTTGTCGAATTCGGGATGCTTGTTGTACTCCTCTTCGATGGTTCCTAACACCTGACTGACGGCCTGAATGTACTCGGGCTCGTTGGGAAATCTCTGGCTGAGATTTTCTACTACTTTTGATGCAATCATAATAAAAACTCCTTAAATGATGTTTGTTCTTTTTACCTTAAAATAATTTTCGGTTGCAAAATTATACTTTTTTCGCCAATCAACAAACATTTTGTCAGAAAAAATTAAAGAAAACAAGAAAAAAGTCACTTTTTTGATTAAAATCATGTCTTTAGGGCACAAATCGGAGGCTTTTTGCGACTTTTATTCCATTTAATTTCAAAAAACGGGGCATGGACCTCCGAACTCGATAAAAAAAGTCAGATGAACTGACGCGGTGACTTATAAACAAAAAAAAGAAGTTAAAGAAACGTCCGCTGCCCCGTGTTTCCGATGGGGCAAGGGGTCGTTCCTTTAACTTCCTTTTTTTCCGACGCTCAACAAGTCGCCGTCACCTGCCGTTTCTTAGTTGTTCCTACGGGGGAAGCCTCCGAAGCCGAAACCGCCCTGGCGGGTGGATTTCTCGGGGTCGCCGAACACAGATGCCTCAGCATCCTTGTCGTTGAGCTTGAACACCATGAACTTGGGGTTCTTCTCGGTGCAGGGAGCCCATGCCCCGCCCTTCGGCCCGTTGGGGTCGCTATACTTGGCGAAGTTTGTCCAGGCGGTGAGCATCTTTTCCGAAAGGTCCCAGTCGCCCTTTGTCCAGGGACGCCAGCAATGTTTGAGCGACTTGAACACGAACCACAGGTCGCTGGAATGGAAAGCGCCCTTGAGGCGGGCCGTCACCTCGGGATGCGAGCCGTCGTCGGGCAGCGGGCGTGCGAACTGGTAGGCCCAAGCCTTTCCGCCCTTGCTCTCGCGAACCTTGCAGAACTCGGCAATGCCGGCACTCATGTCGCCCATGTCGTCGAGGGTGAAACCAATCATATAGGGCACGTCGGCCAGTGTGCCTTCGCGGGTGGCATCGTCGAAACTCTTCAAGCTGACATAACCGTCAACGAGCGGCATGTACATCACCCAGGCGCGGTCGCCGGAGGCCTGGCCGTAAAGGGTGCTGAGGGCAAAAACGGTCTCGGTGGATGCCGAGCGCATCTTCTGAAGGTCGGTGAGCCCTGCCCAGTCGAAGATTTTCTTGGCCGTGGCACCGGCATCGGCCGGCGAACCGCCGCTGCGCCGTCCGCCCATCATGCCGCCGCCGTTGGGATTGGGGATGCTGAGGCCCTGGGCACTCATGATGACGGCCTTGTGGAACAAACCGCGGGCCAAGGGCGACTCGCAAAGGGTGCGCACGCTGCCGCCGCCGGCACTCTGGCCGAAGATGGTGACGTTGTTGGGGTCGCCGCCAAACTGGGCAATGTTTTTCTTAATCCATTTCAAGGCTTCTATCTGGTCGAGAATGCCGTAGTTGCCCGACACATGGTGCGGGCTTTCCTCGGTAAGTAACGGATGAGTAAGGAAGCCGAAGACGCCGAGACGGTAGTTGATGCTGACGAGCACCACGTCCTTTGCGCCCCACTCCTGCCCGTCGAATTCGGGCTCCGAGCCCCAGCCTTCACGATAGCCGCCACCATGAATCCAAAGGGCAACGGGGAGTTTCTTCGCCGTCTTGCCGGGAGCTTTTGTCCACACATTCAGATAGAGGCAGTCCTCGCTATAGGGAGCCTCCTTGCCATAACCCCATTCGGTGAAATAGCCGCCGGGATATTGTATGGCCTGGTAGCTGGGATGGCCGAAGGTGTCGCAAATCTTCACACCCTTCCAGGGCACCACGGGCTGGGGTTCCTTCCAACGGTTCTCGCGGATGGGGGGCGCGGCGTATGGGATGCCTCGATAGACATAGACGTCGGGATGGTCGTCGGCCAAAACGCCTTGCACCTGTCCTCCTTCAATCGTTAACACGGGGTTTTCTGCCGCATGGGCAGACATTGCCGCCAAGAGCAGCAAGGGTAACAATAGCTTTTTCATAATAAGTAGAGATTAAACTGATGTGATGTAGTTCTGGTAATATTTCTATTAGACTGACAAAAGCGCGATTGGTTTAAAAATGGAAAAACTTGCCAGTCGGCAGCGCAATCGTTTTGTCAAGATTTTTCAATGGTTTTTTGTACCAAAAAATAGTTTGACCGCAAATTTCGCGAAGAAATCTTCAAGATTTCGCCTCTCAATCTTCAAGATTTCTCCCCGAAATTTGCGGCCAAACTCCGAGACATTCTCAAACCGCTGAATTTCAGCGATTTACACAACCGTCGAAAAAACCGCCCATTTTGTCAAATATTTTTACCAATTTTCACCTACCATGTTATCCACTTCAAATGTCAGGAAAACTGGAGTTACATAGGAGCCGAAAATAGGAGACGACGCTTCCAAGCGTCGGAGTAACTTTTTTGTCCCGGAAACATATAGTTGTTATTTATATAGTCCGACGCTTGGAAGCGTCGGCTCCTAATGCGTCAGCTCCTAAGCGTCGGACTATTTTGATTAAGGAAGGATTTTTACTATTGCCCCCTTGAACGTTCAAACCTTATTTTATATACTTCACCTTCGAGGCATCGCGAGGCTTGGCATCAGGCTGCTCGTCGGGATAACCGATGGCGATGATATAGTTCAAACGATAGTCGGCGGGAATGTCGAGACGGTCGAGGAAAAACTTTGCCTTGGCATTTGACAAGAGGAAACGGACGGGGCCGCCCAGACAGCAGGTGCCCAACCCCATGGACTGTGCCGCCAGCATGATGTTCTCGCCCAGCAAACCGGCATCCAGCTCGCCGCCGCCCTTTGCCGGCGTGCACACGCAAATAAGGTTGGGCGCATTGCGGAACATGTTCTTGAAGTTCTTGTCGCGCTTCACCATATCGGCGTTTTCCTGCTTATAGACCTCCGTGACGTCGGCAATGAGCTTCTGGTCTTCCACCACGCGGACAATCCAGGGCTGGCCGTTCATGCCGCTTGGCGCGTTGATGCCGCACCGCACAATGGTCTCCAGCTTCTCGTGCTCCACGGGCTTGTCGAAGTATTGGCGGATGGAGCGCCGCGACATGATGGCGCTCACCACGGGGTTCAGTTCCATCATGACATCGGCCTCGATGCCGGCCATGGAGTGCGTGGGCTCATAACGGGCAACAACCCTGCCGTCGCGTGAGATGAGGAACTTGGTGAAATTCCATTTGATGTCAGCCTTCTTGTCGTAGTCGGCATCACGCTTGCGGAGCATCTGGTCCATCATTTTCCCCGACTGCTCGTCAAGGTTGAAACCGGCAAAGCCCTTCTGCCCCTTCAGCCAGGTGTAGAGGGGGTGCTCGCCGGGGCCGTTGACCTCTATCTTGTCGAACTGTGGGAACTCAATGTCGAAGTTGGCCGTGCAGAACTGATGTATCTCCGAAATGGTGCCCGGAGCCTGTCCGCCGAACTGGTTACAGGGGAAGTCGAGGATTTCGAGGCCCTCGCCGCGGTACTTCGCATAGAGGGCCTGCAACTCTTTGTACTGAGGGGTGAAGCCGCAACGGGTGGCGGTGTTCACGATGAGCAGCACCTTGCCCTTGTAATCGGAGAGCGACACCTCGCCGCCGACGTCGTCCTTCACCTTCATGTCATACACTCCTTGTGCCGAGAGGGACAGCATGCACATCATGGCCATGACAGCCCCAAGAATAGTTTTTTTCATTTTCTCTGATTATGTAGTTTTGTTTTTTTTTTAACCCGCCACCCCATGCTCAGAAAGAGGTTATGTCATGGGAAGAATGGAATATTAGAATATTGACACGATAATTTTGTCGACAATTTCATCAAAATATTTCTGCTTGATACTACCGAGGCGGCGTGTTACATCGCGCTCAATATTGCCCGTTATAATCTGACACTTGACGAGGCTGGGCTTCGACAATTTGAAACCTTCAACCATCTCGTCGGTCAACGGATAAGAATATTGAGGATTGAGCCAGTCGTTCGACGTGATGAGCACAAGATAGAACATGCCGTCCTCATCTACCTGCAAGTCATCATTGGAAACGATAATGGCTGGATGAGGCTTAAAGGTGCCATCGGGAAAGAGGAAACTGACCTCGACAATATCTCTCTGGTGGTACTTCATAAATAGCGGGCGATGATGGGTGACATACTCTTGCGGGAATGCTCAAGTGCTGCTTCTCTCAACTGACGATGGGCTTCCACCTCTTCAGGCGTCGGTTCTTGAGACGTTTCTCCGACTTTGTGGAAAAGCCCAGTGGCCAGTAGTGCGGCGAGTTTTCGCCGTGCCAGCGCATTATTTTGATTGTATTCTAATATTACCGTACACATAATGCTTTATCTTTAAAACCTTTCACCTGCAAATGTACGAATTATTTATTAATTATCGCAAGTTTTGTCGTTAAACTTATGAAAAGCGGGTAAATATGCGTCGTTTCTGACAGTTTTTTCATATTTCCGTACTTACAATGATGAATTATATAGGAAAGATGAGAAAACTAAATACCATGCACTTTTGCATGGAAAACGAATTGTTACTTCAAGACGATGATGTCGCTCCACCGCGTCGTGGGGTTCTTGCTACGGAAGTCGTGCTTGATGGCATTGGCGAAGACGTCGGCCTTGCCCTTGCCATCCTTGCGCGTATATTGTTGCGAGCCGAGGACGACCGTTTCGGTGCCGTTGACTTTATTGATGCGGTCGATGACGCTGTCCAGGCGCCGCATCTTCTGGAACTGTTCGGCGTTGATGTCGAAAAGGTCTTGCTGGATAGGGCTGTCGGGGCCTATGCCCATGACCACGACGCCTGCCTTCTTGTAGTGGTAGCCCTGACGAAAGAGACGTGTGAGCACATCGTTGGCGGCCCTCACAATGGCTATGGTGCTGCTGGAAGGGGTGATGAGCCGCGTTTCTTGAAAATTCCAATATTGCGGAAGGTCTTCGCGGAAGGCGTTGGTGTTGATAAACACGCCCACGATGGATGCCACCGTTCCCTGGCGGCGGAGTTTTTCGGCACAACGGGCGGCGTAGTTGGAAACATGAGTGCGCAATGCCGAGAGGTCGGTAATCATGCCGTTGAACGAGCGGCTGGTGCAGATGCTTTTCTTCTTGGCCATCTCTTCCACCACGATGCAGTCCTGGCCGTTCAGCTCTTTCCATGTGCGCACAATGTTGATGTTGTTGAACATTGCCCGCACCCACGACTCGGGATGGCTGGCAAAGTCGAAGGCGGTAGTCACGCCGAGGGCCTCGAGCCGTGCAGCATAACGCCGGCCGATGCCCCACACCTCGCCAATGGGATAGAGTTTCAAGGCTTTCAACCGCTTTTCGTCGTTGTCAATCATGCAACAATGGCGATAGCCCTGGTATTTCTTGGCAAAGTGGCTGGCCATCTTCGCAAGGGTCTTGGTAGGGGCGAGGCCGATGCTGACGGGCATTCCCACACATTGCCTGATGCGTTTATGGAGCTGTTCGCCCCAGGCTTTCAGGTCCAGATGCTCCATGCCGTCGAGGCTGACGAAACACTCGTCGATGCTGTAGCGGAAATAGGCCGGAGCCTCTTTTCGGATGATTTCCACCACGCGCCCGGTCAGTTCGCCATAAAGCTCGTAGTTGCTGGAAAATACGGCAATCTTCTGGTCGGGGAATTGCTCCGACAACTGGTAAAAGGGCGTGCCGGCCTTGATGCCCATGCGCTTGGCCTCGTTCGACCGCGCAACCACGCAACCGTCGTTGTTAGAAAGCACGACGACCGGCTTGCCGTTCAAGTCGGGACGGAAGACGCGCTCACAAGAGACGTAGCAATTGTCGCAATCGATGATGCCATACATGGTTAGTACTTCTTCCAGTTCTTGATGGTCCAGACCACCACGCCCCACACCTCGAAATCGTCTTCCAAGCCGATATGTATGGGGTTGAAATGCCTGTTGGCAGGGCGCAGCTCGATATATCCGTCATCGCGGTGCCTCAGGTCCAGGTACTTGATGGTGAACTCCTCGTTGACATAGGCCACCACGATGTCGCCGTCGCGCGGCTCCACCGACCGGTCGATGACGGCAATGTCGCCGTCGCAGATGCCGGCCTCTATCATCGAGTCGCCCTCCACACGGCCGTAGAACGTGGATTCGGGATTGCGAATAAGGTCGCGGTTGAAGTCCAGGCTGTCGTGAAGATAGTCCTCGGCAGGCGACGGAAAACCGGCCTTGATACCGGGCGCCAACAACAGTTGCAGCCTTTCCCCGAAATCGCCTTTTATGATTTTTATGTCCGTCATCTGTTAGTCTTCCTTAAAATGGATGACGCCGTTCTCGAGGGAATCGACAATGGCGAGCGACTCTATGCGGTTGATACCTTCCGACCGGAGCAGCTGGCGGGCATGAAGCATCTCTTTCTCAATGACAAAGCCCATGCCCTCGACCGTGGCACCCGCCTGGCAACAGAGGTCGTTGATGGCTTTGGCGGCATTGCCGTAGGCCAGAAAATCATCGATAAAGAGCACATGGTCGCCGGGCGAGAGGAACTCGCGGCTGACCAGCAGATGCGTGTCACGCTGCTTCGTAAATGAATGGACGGTGGTGAAAAAGGCATCATGCAGGGTTGACGGCAACTGCTTCTTGGCAAAAACCACGGGCAGTTCCATCAGGTAGCCCAGCATGACGGAGGGGGCGATGCCCGAGGACTCGATGGTGACGATTTTGTTCACCTGCAAATCGCTGAAGCGGCGGAGAAATTCCACCGCTATCTGCTTCATCAGGTGGATGTCCAGCTGGTGGTTGAGAAACCTGTCCACTTTCAGTATGCCGCCTTCCAAACAGATGCCGTCGGCAAGGATACGGTCGCGCAACACTTTCATTGACATAACATTTTAGGGATTATTGATTTGTCGTTCAGGAAGAGACGGCAGCACCTTTTTCAAGTTATTTCAGTTGCTTGCCGTCAGAGAATGCGTTGCCGACCGTTTTGCCCAACTGGATGTAGGTGTGATGAACAGGGTCGAAGGTAATCAGTTCCATCTTTTCCACATCGGGCTTGCCGTCTTCGGCCAGATAATTCTCGTCGCAGAAGATGTTGACAATTTCGGCCAGGAGATAGTAGCCGGTCTCACTTTCGTCAATCTTCTGCTTCACGCGACATTCGAGCGTCATGGGGAACTCCTTGAACACCGGGGCATTCACATTGGGAGCTTTCTCCACGGTCCATCCGGCCTTCTCCATCTTGTCGGGCGTATTCCTGCCGCTCACTATTCCCACGTAGTCTGCCGCCACCATCGTTGCAGAAGTGGCAAAACTCACCGTGAAGTCGGGATTATCGGCGAGGTTGTCTGTCGTGGCATGCGACCCGAGCGAGATGATGATTTCGTGCATGTCCCACTGGCCGCCCCAGGCAGCGTTCATGGCATTTGGCTTGCCGTTCTTGTCGTAAGTGCCGATAATCAGCACTGGTTGTGGAAGAATCCACGCTGATGATTTAAAGCTTTTCATTGTTAATCGTTATTTATTTTGAATTCACCTTCACCAATCATCCCCCCAAGGGGGGATTTTAAGTTTTGAGTTATTAATTATGAGCTATGGCGGCAGTAAAACTCATATCTCATAACTCATACTTAAAGATTCCCATATCGCCTGTAGTCTTCCCACGCTTGCATTACATCCTCTTTTCTGCGCCCCTCCTCAAAGAAATCCACTTGGCAGTCGTTGCGGAAAGGAGCCCAGTTCCCGCATACGATGCCGTCGTGAGTGATGACGGGCTGGAAGATGCCGCTGTTGTTATGGGCGCGGTGGCGGTGTTCGGGAGGCAGCACGATGTCGCGGCTCTTGTAACCGATGAGGAACTCGTCGTAGGAAGCTATCAGCAGGAACCTGCCCTTTCGGAAGCCCCGCGTGCGGCAATCGTCCGTCAGGTAGAAGTCGCAGCCTTTATATCGCTCCACATGGATGCTGTCACCCAGAAGGGCGATGCCCTTTCGGCAATCGCCTACATTCAGCCCCGACCACCACACAAAGTCCTCCAGCGTTGCCGGTTGCCGGCCTTGGAAATATTTGCGTGTAAAGCGCATCAAGGCATCCTCCCTGTCTGTGGTTCCCAGGCGTTTCACCTTGTCGGCAGAAAGGGCGTAGGTGGCCTTCATGGGCAGCAGGTCACCGCTACAAAGCGTTCCCGACAGCTCGGCCATGCGGATGTGGTACGACAGGCGGTGGTCGTCCATCACGATATCTTTTTCGGCCAGTGCCTCCACGAAATCGGCTTTTGTCACACTGCCCTTGTCGGCAGCCGTCTGCGCGAGGATGTCGCTGATGCGCCTCTGCTCCTCGTCGGGAATAACGATGCGGTTGCTGCTCATCCACCCCTTGGTGACGGCGATGGCCTTTGGCGCACAGAGGTCTGTCATCATCCAGTAGTCCTCGGCAGCCACCAGTTGCCAAGTGCCCCTCATCAGGTGCAGACGGATAATCTGCCCGCTGTCGAAGGCATCCTTGAACGCCTTTGCCGACGGTTTCCGCGTCCGCATGGCCACCGCCCAGCGCATCAGCCGGTATTCCTGCGCCTGCATGGCCCCCATGTATGCAACCACCTCAGCAGGATGGTTGAACTGAGGTGCCGCCAGCTGTTGGCTGAGCAGTCGAATGGCTACAGGGTTCATACATTATATATTATATAAAGCACTTTCTCGGAAGCAAAGGTCACGGGCACAAAGGTACGAATAAGCGAGCGAAATACAAAAGAAAAGCTCGGTTTTCTTTTTATTTCCGAGCGAAAGTACCTTATTCAAAGGTACGAATAAGCGAGCAAAATACAAAAGAAAAGCTTGTTTTTCTTTTTATTTCCGAGCGAAAGTACCTTATTAAAAGGTTTTAAATGAAACCGAAAACACTCAAGAAACATTATTAAAGCACGCCTTAACTTTATTTATACCCCAAGATTCGCTCGATTTGTGTTTAATCTCTACTTTTGCAAACATAAATAGAAAGACAAATCTGATTTTTATGAGTAGATACAAAATAAAATGTACATTGCTTTTGATACTTGTTGTTTTTACAATCATCACTTGTATCAACCCACTATATCCGCACGAGCAATACCTGCAACATGCAGGAACGGTGCTGTTATTGGCACCCCTTCTCTTCGATTTGGCGAAAAATCGCTTGAGTATGAACACTTTTGCCTGTGTTGTTCTCTTCACTTTGCTGCATGTGGTTGGAGCCCGTTACATTTATTCTTATGTCCCATACAAAGAATGGAGTGTTTCGGCTGGTATCGTCGGCGCAGATTTCTTTCAAGACCCTCGAAACCATTATGACAGATTTGTACACTTGGCTTTTGGCCTGTTAATGTTTCCGTATTTTAGGCATCTTAGCAAAGAGTGGTTGAAATTGAATATTCCGACTGCAATTCTTATGTCATGGCTGATTGTTCAGGCTGGAAGTATGATTTATGAACTCTTTGAATGGCTGATTACGGTTTTTCTGAGTTCAGAAGAGGCCGATTGCTATAACGGGCAGCAAGGTGACATGTGGGATGCACAGAAAGATATGGCTTTGGCCATGATTGGCTCGACTGTTGCGGCGATATGGAACTTGGCCATTTACAAGATTTCCCGCAAGTAACTTCCTAATCACCTTTAACAATCAGCCCACGGGATATTTATTTTTCAATTTTTCACCTTTTCAATTATTTTACCTACCTTTGCAAACATAAATAGAACTAATAAAGCAAAATATGATTATGAAGTACCAGCATTTCATCCTCGCAGCCTTTTTCCTGTCTGGAATAACGAGCTGCAACTCATCCACCAAGCCCGGAGAAACAAAAGAATCGACACCCGTAGCGACCATCACGGAAGACTCCACGGCGACGGAAACCACTACACCTGCGGAAAATGCAGAAGTCAACGAGCAGGAGACCCAGGCCCAGAAGACCTTCCTGGAGACATTCTACGACGGACTGGACGAGAACTTCGAACCGGATTATGTGAGCAAGTTCATCACGCCCAACGCCAAACAGATTTTGATTGACGGTTATGATTACGATTGCGAGACCGGTGACTGCCTGGCCATCTGGCTTTTTGCTTACGAAGGAGGCGGTGACACAGGGCCCTGCTTGTCGCGAAGCATCAAGCCACAAGGCGCAAACAAATTCCTTGTCACCCACAAGTACGAAGATGAAGAATACAACGTTGTGCTGACCCTCATCAAGGAAGGCGACACCTATAAGATTGACGACATTAAGAAACAATAGCAGCGCAAGAACGGTGCCGCCTGCCGGCATGTTTGGCGGCCTCGAAAGCAAATGCAAATTACTTTTTGCAAACATCAACAGACTGACAAATCGGAATTTACATGAATCGTAATTCTCAAATCATTCGGACTAGTTGGATAGGCATAGTTGCCAATGTCTTTCTGGCAGGATTCAAGGCGGCAGTAGGCCTTCTGGCAAATTCTGTCGCTATTGTGATGGATGCGGTTAATAATCTCAGCGATGCGTTGTCGAGCGTCATCACCATTATCGGCACAAAACTGTCACAACGCCCAGCCGACAGGAAACATCCCTTCGGCTATGGGCGTATAGAATATTTCAGCGCCATCATCATTGCCGTCATCGTATTGTCGGCAGGTGTCACCTCACTCATCGAGTCGGCCATGAAGATTCTACATCCGACGCAACCGGAGTACACCCAGACAACGCTCATCGTCATTGTTGTGGCAATCGTTGTAAAACTGGTGTTGGGCAGGTATGTCAAGAACAAAGGGGAGCAACTGAAGAGTGATGCGCTGATAGCCTCAGGCTCAGATGCCTTGTTCGATGCCGTTATCACCCTGGCAACGCTTGTCTCGGCTGGAGTCATGCTGGTGTGGGGCTTTTCGCTCGATGGTATTCTCGGTGTTCTTATTTCCATTGTCATCATCAAGGCCGGTATCGAAATGCTGTCCTCGCCTGTCAACGAACTGTTAGGCACCAGTATTCCTGCTGAGCTCACCAATCAAATTAAGAAGGAGGTATCTGAATTCGAAGGAGTGCATGGAGTTTACGACCTGATACTCCACAATTACGGCCCGGAAGTGAAGATAGGCTCGCTGCACATCAACATTTACGACACGATGTCGGCTCACGAAATCCATGGACTCACCCGCAAGATTACCGTGCAGATGTTTGAACGTCACGGTATCATTCTGACCGTTGGTGTCTATGCCATAGCAACAGGCGACAACAAACGGTCAGAGTTGCAGAAGAAGGTATTGCAGCCTCTAAAATCGCATAAGGATATTGTTCAGGTTCACGGCTTCTATTATTCAGAAGAGGAGAATACGATTTCTGTTGATGTTGTCCCTGACATCGCTGTCCACGATGAGAATGCCTTGGTCAACCAGCTCATTAGTGACATTCAGCCCTTAGTTCCTGGAGTGCATTTGGATATAATAGTTGACCATAATTATAGCGAGTAAATTCCAATTTATCATTATCAACAAGCATCGAAATCGTTACAAAACTTTGGGCTCTATTACCCCGAAATAGCCAAGTGCATGGAGAATTATCTGGAAGAAGAAATGAAAAGAATAGAGAAATCATTATAACATTTATAAAACGGGCTACTCTATTAGGTATTAAGTTAAATCAGAATTTATGAAATACGGCAGAAAACATTTCTTGACGAGAAGAAGCTACCTGCTTATGGCCATACTCGCTTTCACCCTCATGGCTCAAGCGCAAATGGCCTATGACAGTCTTCGTGAAAGCCTATGGCATGCGTTTCTCACCCCACCTGACAGCATCCGCGTAGGATGCTACTACTACTGGGTGAATGAGCAGGTGGATCCCAAAGGCGTGAAGGCCGACCTACGGTGGATGAAGGACAACGGCATCACACTGGCATTCCTGGCCACAGACATTCGCAACCGGACGCGATGGGACAATCCGTGGGAAGGTCAGACGTTTGGCAAGAACAAGTTCCAGAGCCGGCTGTGGTGGAAGAACCTGCGCACGGCTCTAAAGACGGCTGGTGAGCTCGGCATCGAGATGGGCCTGTTCAACTGCCCCGGCTGGAGCCAGTCCGGCGGGCCGTGGGTAAAGCCGGAAGAGGCCATGCGCAACTGGACAACGAAGGGCATTGAGATATGCAAGACCAAGGAGGGTACCGACGTGATGTGTTCGCCCTGTTCGCCGGAGGCCCAGGGACTGGAGGTTGACAAACTCTCTAAGGCTCACGTTCAGAAACACTTCGAAGCATTCATCGGAGAGATACTTCGCCGGATTCCTCCTAAAGACCGCCCGACACTGACCACCGTCGTTGTCGACAGCTGGGAACGTGGCAAGCAGAACTATACCGATTCTATCTTCTCAAAGTTCCGTCAGCGATACGGGTATGAACTTGACTATACCAATCCCGGTTGTAAGAAGGACCTTGACAGGCTCATTGCCGACCTGGTAGCTTCAGAGTATATGGGCGGACTGACAGAGAAAGCCCATCAGTACGGACTGCGCACATGGTGCGAGCCCTATGCCCACAGTCCCTTCCCGGCCAACAGCATCACCTACGGCAGCGCTGCCGACGAAGTGGCAGCAGAGTTTTGGGTGGGTGACCACAAGTTCCGCCAGAAAGAGGTGGACGCAGCCATCGGGGCTGCCCGTCGCAGCGGCAAGAACAGAGTATGGGCGGAGAGCTTCACCGACGGCTGGCCAGAACTCGCCAAGGACGACTGGAGCTTTGAGAAACTCAAGCCCATCGCTGACCGCTATTTCCACGCCGGAATAAACGCCAGCATCCTTCATGTAATGATTTCTCAGCCGGGCGATGACAGCAAACCCGCTGTGCGCCCATGGTTCGGAACTTATTTCGACCGCCGCAGCCGACATTCACGGGAGCTGAAACCGCTCGTCACATATCTGCGACGATGCAACTTCATGCTCCAGTTGGGCAGGAGGGCGGATGATGCTTACGACCAGCGCATCCTGTCCAATGGCACCACCATCCGTTTTACTGATGATTCCCGGTTTGAGGTTACCTTCCCCGACGGCCGTCAGGAGTTGTGGGACCCAATGCAAGGAATTCTGAAGACTGGGGAACAGAAGTAAATTCCAATTTATCATTATCAACAAGCATCGAAATCGTTACAAAACTTTGGGCGTCTATTACCCCGAAATAGCCAAGTGCATGGAGAATTATCTGGAAGAAGAAATGAAAAGAATAGAGAAATCATTATAACATTTATAAAACGGGCTACTCTATTAGGTATTAAGTTAAATCGGAATTTAAATGAGAAAAATACTAATAATCATGGCGATATTATCCTTGACTTCGTGCGTCATCACATTTCCAGGAACAAGATACAAGCACCTGACAGAAGACCAGAAGAAAAGGGTCGTTGTCTGCAATGCGCCTATCGATAGCCTTACCAATGATGGCAAAGTTTATCTGGTCACGATAGAACAGATGCAGGAGTTCTTAAAATCCAAAAACAGAGTTCTCGTTTATGAATATGCGCCCTTTTGCCAATCTGAATATTGTGTGAATCCTACTGTTATAGAAAATGAATGCACAAAGGCAGGTGTCCGGTATTGCATAGTTTCAGTAAGTTACGAAAATGTTTTCAACATTTCAGTTCAGAACACACCAATACTGGCAATTGAACCAACCATACTTGGAAAGAAAATCGGCACAGATTGCAGTAAGGTTTTCTTTGACAAATTGACAGGAACGACATGGAAGACCCGAGGCTATGGCAGGTATTACTATTACAAAAATGGCGAATTCAAGGGGTGCTATGAAGATTATTCTGACGCCTTGACAGGTAATTAAGTTCCAATTTGTCATTATCAACAAGCATCCTTCGAGAAACAAATTCTGCCCTGTTTTCCCCTCTTGCGGGCAAATGGCGGGAAGAACACACATCAGTCGCACCGGGAATGCCGTGTTTAGGCGGTTTCCTGGTGCGACTGGCATTATTGGTGGGATTGTTATACTGTCACCGAAATGGCTGAACTCGCGGACTCATGAACTACAAAAAAGCGAGTTAAGGCGGCATTTGTTTTGTCAATATTTTTCAATGAAATTTTGGTCCCCAAAAGAGTTTGACCGCAAATTTCGAGGAGAAATCTTGAAGATTGAGAGGAGAAATCTTGAAGATTGAGCAGAGAAATTTGCGGTCAAACTCGGGCTGTTTTAAAAGCCACTGATTATCAACCGGTTACAAAACGGCCAAAATTTCCACGATTTTGTCAATATTTTTTACCAATTTTTCCCCGTGTCCTTACCCGTCTTTTGGGCACAAGAAACGGGTCCGCAAGTACGGCGTAATAAGAAAGCGGCCATTTCGACCAAACCCAGAAAACCCTTACGTCGAATAATCGGGGGCAAACGTCGAAAGACAGGGGGGCAATCGTCGAAAGTGGTTTGGAATGTGTCTCATTATTTCATACCTTTGCATCAGAATTAAGACAAACAAGTATTAATAACCCAAAATAACAAGAAACATGAAAAAGTTGATTATCGCCTTCGTGGCAATGACAGTTATGGCAATGAACGCCAACGCCCAGAATAATGATGAGTCGCAAACCTTCAGGCGCATGAGCTGCTTCCTGGAACTGACTGAGGAGCAGACGGAGCCGGTGAGGATCTCGATGGAACAATTCTCAACGGCCATGGCCCGTCAGGGAGATTTCTGGTCGGTCAGGAAAAGCGTGGCTCGCCACAAGAAGCAGATGAAACGCATCTTGAGCAAGCAGCAGTACGACAAGTATGAGGACATCTTCAACCTTACATTGCGCAACAACGTGAGATTGCATTTCGCCCGCTCCTAATTTTAAGTGAAAAACGAAAAGTGAAAAGTGAAGAAT
The DNA here is from genome assembly GCA_017474515.1 of Prevotella sp. Classification (GTDB taxonomy): domain Bacteria; phylum Bacteroidota; class Bacteroidia; order Bacteroidales; family Bacteroidaceae; genus Prevotella. The sequence continues at coordinate 94,843 of JAFVHN010000036.1, forward strand.
GAAGAGTGAAGAGTGAAGAGTGAAGAATTTGCTGCCGCCATCGTTGTAGGTCCGGTAGGAAATTCTTCACTTTTCACTCTTCACTCTTCACTTAGAGGGGGGCCTTCACCTTCCCCCAATCTTCCCCCCAAGGGGGGATTAGAGGGGGCCTTCACTTTTCACTATAATGATGTCAGGGAAGCAAGGAAAATCTGGGCCAGCAAGATAAGCGGCACGCCATATTTGAACTTCTTGTGCTTGGTCTTATGCCGCCAGACCTGCATGCCCGACAAAGCGCCGATGCTGCCTCCGATGACGGCCAGGCCCAGCAACATGGCCTCGGAGATGCGCCACTGGAAATGGCGGGCCTTCCACTTGTCAAGGCCATACACAATGAATGTTATCACGTTGATAACAACTAAATAAATGATAAGGACTTTCTGGAAAGATGTCATAATACGGGGGCTGAGTTATGAGTTATGAGGTGTGAGTTATGAGGTATGAGGTTTGCTGCCGCCATAGTTCATCATTAAGAATTCAAAACTTAAATTCCCTCCTTACGGGAGGAGTCGGGAAGCACTATTTTTTTTTGAAAATCAGCAATAACCCCACTACGGCCAAGACCACACTGCCCACGATGGCTTTCACGTCAAGCAGGTAGATGACCGGAGTTGGGGCCATTTGTATGTCGCCGAGCCCCAGACAGCAGTAGAGCGCAAAGAGCGTAACCCAGAGGTTGTGGCCGGCATGGAGTGCCACACCATACCAGATGTTTCGCGAAAAGATGAACACCAGGCCGTAAACCATGGCGTCGAGAAAGGCTCCCGGGAAATTGCGCACATGGGGCATGCCAAACAACACGGCCATCACCACGCACGCCACTATCTGTGCGCCTCGGCGACGGAAGGGAGAGATGGCCATTTGACGGAAGCACAGCTCTTCGAGCACCGGGGCGAGCAACACGGCATGAACGCCGGCGAGCAGGTCTTCGCGAAGTTCCGAGGTTGAATAGGTCAGCGGCTCCATCTGCACGGCGTGAACGAGCGACGTGAGGCCATATACCACATATCCCTCTATCACCAGCCACAACGGGGCAATGAGCAACAACCCCAAGAAGACACGCCATGCGGGCCGTTTCAGCGGGAATTGCCGGACCGGGGGAAACAAATTCGGCTCCACCCTGCCGACAAGGAACAGCGTCAGCCCGATGGCCGCCAATGACAACAGCCACGAAAGCATTTCGCCCCCAATGCCCGGCTCGTTGCCGTCGATTGGCAATGCTGTCAGATAGATGAGCGCGACGCCGTATGCTGCCGCAATAAAAGGCATCAGGGGTTTCAGAAAGTCGGAGAATCGGTTTTTGTTGTTCATATAATGTTAGAAAATTCAAGTTTCTCATTTGCTCAACTTCTTGGAGTTACAGGAGATAAAATGCTTTTAAATTATGAATTCTTAGTTATGAATTATGCACGGCAGCAAAAACTCATAACTCATAACTCAAACTTAATAGTTCTGAAAACTCCCTTTTCGTCAGTTTGCAGAGGCTGGAAGTATTGTCTGAACTCCGGAACTCCTGTAACTCCTGAACTACATCAACTTGAGAAAGTCGAGTTAAAAAACTATATCATTGTCGGGAATCGGTATGACCTCCTGCATGTAGATGGCATCGAGGGCCCAAGTGGCGGCGTGGTTGGTGCTCATCATTTGTATTTCGTCCTGACGTGCCGGCACCTCGGGAGGCATAATGGTTCTCATTTGCCGTTGTGGGTCTTTGCCGCTTCCCATGGCTTTCAGGAGGTCTGTCCACGCCTCGCGGGCCATCGCGCTGCTTCTTTTCTTGTAGGCGGCATAGGCCAAAAGCCTGCTCACTCGGAAGTGGTTGTTGCGCACTTTCTGCGCCATGGCCTTGTAGCGGGCGGCATGGTCGAGCCACGCGGCGTTCCATTGAGGCAGATGAATCATGCGCATCATTTCGTTCATGATTTCAAAACCGCCCATGATGGTCATCAGGTGGTTGGTTGACAAAAGCGACGTGTCGCACTCGGTGGTGATGATGCCCGTGGCGGGATCATAGCCCAATGCCAGCGGACCCGTGAAGAGCTGATGAGGCAAAGCGGCAATGCTGGTCATGCCGGCCACGATTTTGTCGCGATAGCTGACGTTGCCCGTCCTCTCCCATTCGGTCATCCAGTTGCCGGCGTATGCCAGCCAGTCGGGTCCGATGCGCAACCGCGCCGGAGCGGTGCAAGGGAATTGTCCCCTGGGCTGCGCCAACCGCATGGGGTCCAGTTCATAGAGTTTCTGGTCGGCATCCCTCACCTCAGTCATCAGGTCGCCCGTCCTCTCATCGGCCGTCAGATAATAATAGAAACGGTTCCAAACGGCCTGGCTGATGCGCGCCTCCTTGGCCCCGCACCCCCAGTGGCTGACGTTGTGGCGGCTGCCCAGCATGGCGTTGGGTCCCTGGTGATAGACGTCCACCTCGGTGGTGTGGCGCGTCATGGCCTCCGCCATGGTCCAGATGTCGCTGCGGCCCGTTCTCAGGAAGCTATACCACAACCAGGAATTTGACGCCAGTTCGGTGTTGTCCCAAGCAAATCCGCCAACGTCATATCTCCAGGAATGGCGCTCCGCATCGTAGGCGTGCATCACATCTCCGTAGTTCCAAAAGCCGTACCAGCGGTGTTGTTCTATCTGTTTCTGATAATAGTCGATAAGCTGGTCGAGATAGTCTTCCACCTTCTCCCTCATGGCATTGCTCCTGTCGGGCAGGCTCCAAATGCCGAAGGCCTGCTTGTCATGAAGATATTGCGGAGTGGGCATCACAATCGTATTGTGCAACAGCCATTTGCCATTAGCTGCCGTGACGGGTTTTCCCTGATAGCCGTCGGCGGCACGGAAGAAAAGTGTTGACGTGCGGGCTATTCCCAACGGTGACGACATGCCGGGTTGCACATCCTCGTATGACGAATTAAGCCCGTGGGCCACATTGTCGTAATGCCGCAGGTCCATGGGTTCTGCCTCGGGACTCCATAGCCACACGGTGAGCGTGACGGCCTCCGTCTTGGCATGGTCCACCTGGATGGAAGAAGGGAACGACTGCCAAAAATCTTTCAAGCCAACATACATTCCCCCCGAAAGGTCGCCGGCGAAGGCAAATCCCGAGCTTCTTGTCCCCGAGAAGGTACCAATCCACGGGTTGTCGGCATTGGCCCTCTTGCGGATGGTAAAACCGTCGGCCGACAATTGCGACAGGCGGTAGCTGTCCCATGCCGCCCACTCGTCGAGGAGCACTTGGTTTTGGCGGTTGAACGCCTCCCTGCCGGGAATGCGCATGCCGAGCATCTGTTGTTGTTGCAACGAGAGTTGTCCGGGCTGATTGTCCTCCGGCAGGCTCTCGTCGGGCCGTGGCCTGGCAGGTCTCTGCTCCCCTTCAAACAATTCCCGCCTTCCGTCGAGGGGTTGCACGGGCTCGGACCACAGGCCGCCGTCGGCACACGAAAATGCCACATGGCGGTTATAGAGCTCGTCGCGCAAGGGAACATTCAATGTTACGCCGAGCGAGCGCACGAAATCGTGGTGCTCGTCGCCGTCGAACACGAAGGAATGAACCATTTTCATTTCATCGCTCCCCCCGTGGAAAGTGAGCCTGACGGTGAAAGGCAGCCACCGCCGCACGCCGTCGGCATGCCACCCGGTGAGCTTCACCACGGCACTATGCTGCCCTACCCTTTCCACTTCTGCTTTTTCCAGCTGGCTCCGATAGACTTTCACGCGCAGTTGTCCGCCGCCGTTTTCGGGCAATATGGTGTCTTGTGCCGAGCACACCAGTTGCATTTTTTCGCCTACTATGACGCCGTTTTTCACCAGCGAATCAACAAGCCACGCCCCTTCCCGGGGAATATATGCCACCGTTTTCCCGGTGTTCACGCAAATGGCCTGCGACGTTTCGTTCACCTCGATGCTACCGGTGCCGCCCTTGGTCTTTCGCGGACTTTTTCGAAGCATCATATTTTCGGCACCTGCGGGCACCACGGCCGCCGTGGCCAGCCACTTCACCGACCCGTCGGGCCAATAGGCCAGTGGCCAGGTGTCGGCCATGAGAATGTTGCCGTCGGCCACCAGTTGCATGTCGGCCCCGCTTGTCACTTCCCCTTCGTCGAAAGGCACACCGAAGCATACGGGCAGGTCGTTCTCCGCCGGCTCGCCCACCCAGTGCAGGGGGGCGGTGGCAGTTGGCTGTTGCTGGGAAAGATAGCGGAAATTGGCCAGCCTCACATGCGACAAGGTGGTGCGGAAACCAAACCATCCCTCGTTGAGCGGTTCGGCATCCCTGAAGTCAACCAGCCGCTCGCCGTCAATCTCGTAGGTCACACGATTTCCACGGCACTCTATCTTAACGTGATACCAGTGGTTGGGCTTCAAGAGATGGGCCTCGTCGGTGTATTCCGTCAGGATGGCGGGACGACGGGCAGGGTCTTCTATGCCGCCAGCGTCGCCGTCGTAGCGCCGGAAGCGGGTTGTAGTGTTATGGTTGCCGCCAAACCCTAAGTAATACATTTTCAGCGAGTAACAGTTCACGAATATACCTTTTCTCCAACTGGCTCGCTTGAAAATGTCGTTGGGATGAAGGGGGTCTTGGGCCATCCAAAAACAGTTGAGGTCGCTCAGTCGGTCGCCCTCGTTTTCCATCACCACGCAGGCATCGTACTCTATCGACACCGCCCCCTTCATTTTCTCGCGCCGCCACAGGGTGAGGCCTTTCGGAGCCACGAGGTCGAGGGTGTCGCCCTTGAACGAAACCTTATAGTCGGGAGCTTCCGACTCTATGCGCCAAAAGCGGTTGAACTGATGTCGGTTCAGTCCGCCCTCTTGCGCCGGAACCGAAAGGGCCTGCAAGCAAAGCACCAGGAGCAGGGTGGCGCAATGCCTCGGCAAGCCGCCAATCATCTTTTGTAATCCAATCATAGGGTTTGATATTATAATATGGTTACAAAGATAAACAATAATGAATGAAAAAGCAAGAAAGTAGTGTTTTTTAACTTGCGGGCAATAAAAATCCCGTTGCCTGAGGGGGCAACGGGACTATAATTAAATAAGGTGTAAAGGCTTATTCACCCTTTTCGAGCTTGGCCTTCAGTTCTGCCAAAGCGTCGATGTCGCCGAGCGTGGTGCCGGGAGTGACGTTGTTGATGAAGGGAGCTTCCTCCTTCTTGGCCGGGCGCTTGCGCGGAGCCTTCTTCACGTCTTCCTTGGCCTCCTCGAAGGTGCGGCTGTGTGAGAGGATGATGCGCTTGGTTTCCTTCACGAACTCAATCACCTTGAAGGGCAGTTCCTCGCCAAGCTGGGCCTGCGAGCCGTCTTCCTTCACCAGGTGCTTCGGAGTGGCAAAGCCCTCGCCGCCCTCGTTAAGGGCGATGACGGCACCCTTGTCCATCATTTCGGTAATCTTGCCGGTGTGAACGCTTCCGGGAGTGTAGATGGTTTCGTAGGTGTCCCACGGGTTGTCTTCCAGCTGCTTGTGGCCGAGCGACAAACGGCGGTTCTCCTTGTCGATTTCGAGCACCACGACTTCGATTTCGGCACCCACCTGAGTGAATTCCGAGGGGTGCTTCACCTTCTTGGTCCATGAGAGGTCGCTGATGTGGATGAGTCCGTCAACGCCTTCCTCCAGCTCCACGAAGATGCCGAAGTTGGTGAAGTTACGCACGCGGGCAGTATGCTTCGAACCAACGGGGTACTTGTTCTCGATGTTCTCCCACGGATCTTCCTTCAGCTGCTTGATGCCGAGCGACATCTTGCGCTCCTCGCGGTCGAGGGTGAGGATAACGGCCTCCACCTCGTCGCCGACGTGCATGAATTCCTGAGCGCTGCGCAGGTGCTGGCTCCACGACATCTCGCTCACGTGGATGAGTCCTTCCACACCCGGTGCAATCTCTACGAATGCTCCGTAGTCGGCAATCACAACCACCTTGCCCTTGATGTGGTCGCCAACTTTCAGGTTGGCATCGAGGGCATCCCAAGGATGCGGGGTGAGCTGCTTCAGGCCGAGGGCAATGCGGCGCTTCTCGTCGTCGAAGTCGAGAATGACCACGTTGATCTTCTGGTCGAGCTGAACCACTTCGTGCGGGTCCTGAACGCGGCCCCACGACAGGTCGGTGATGTGCACGAGTCCGTCAACACCGCCCAGGTCCACAAACACGCCGTAGGTGGTGATGTTCTTGACGGTACCCTCAAGTATCTGTCCCTTCTCGAGTTTGGAGATGATTTCTTTCTTCTGGGCCTCAAGCTCTGCCTCGATGAGAGCCTTGTGGCTGACAACAACGTTGCGGAATTCCTGGTTGATTTTCACTACCTTGAACTCCATGGTCTTGCCCACGAATACGTCGTAGTCGCGGATGGGATGCACGTCGATCTGGCTGCCGGGCAGGAAAGCCTCGATGCCAAACACATCGACAATCATGCCACCCTTGGTGCGGCACTTGATGTAGCCCTGGATGACGTCCTCGTTCTCCAAGGCAGCGTTCACGCGGTCCCAGCTCTTGCTCAGGCGTGCCTTCTTGTGCGAAAGCAGCAGCTGGCCCTTGCGGTCCTCCTGGTTCTCAACGTAAACCTCAACCACGTCGCCAACCTTCAGGTCGGGGTTGTAGCGGAACTCGCTGGCGGGGATGATGCCGTCGCTCTTGTAGCCGATGTTCACGATGACTTCTTTCTTGTCGACGCTGATAACGGTGCCGTCGACCACCTGATGTTCGCTGACTTTGTTCAGCGTTTCGTCGTAGGCCTTTGTCAAATCTTCACGACTGGTTCCCACAACAGAGCCGTTCTCAAATTCTTCCCAGTTGAAGTCTGCCAGCGGCTCTACATTTTTAAAGTTAGACATAAAAAATTAAATAAAAAAGTTTGTAATTAATAAAGTTGGACTTTATCTTTGTCGCATAAGCGCAGATTGGATGCAAAGGTAATCATTTTCAGACTTTTATTCGTTGCCCGGCTTCTTTCAAAGTAAAAAATTTCATTTTTTTAACCTTTCACGCTTCCCATACATTATAATATATAGATTTGTTAACCAAAATAAAACCACGCAACGACAAAGGAAAATGGAAACCATAGGCTCCCGGAACGACGGCATGGAAAAAATACATCCGCCATGTTCTAAACATGACATCCAATCCAACTTTCTCATGTTCAAAAAAAAGATTCATTTTTTCCATTTTTCGATGGGTGATGGGACGGGTAAAATTGGTAAAAATATTTGACAAAACAAGGTGCTTTGCATCGATTATTGTAACTTGCTGGATTTCAACGGTTTGCAAACCCCCTTCGGTTTGGCGGCAAATTTCGGGGAGAGATTTGCCAAATTTCTCCCCTCAAACTGCCAAATCTCTCCCCGAAATTTGCGGTCAAGTCTCTTGGAGCAAACAAAAAACCATGAAAAATCTTTACAAAATGGCCCGCCGCACCAAATGATGAAATGGGCTGTTCATTGAATTGTTCATTCTTCACTTGGTTGGAGTTCGGACGAGAGTTCTGGAACATGCCGCGTTTTCGCGTTTCATAGCGGTTATCAGTATTCTCGGAACTACCGCCCCCCCTCAATTGGCGAAACATGTAGAATCTGATAAAACGGTCACTTTTCCCAGTATCTCCCGCCCTTTCCGAAAGACTTACTCTAAAGAAAACATAATTCTTTCGGCAACAGGTTTTATAATTCGTTTTTTTTATGTACTTTTGCAGGCAATTATGGCAACTATTCAAGAATACGAACAGCTGAAGGCCTTTGCCCGCATCGACGGACTGCTGGTGGCGGCACTTTGGACGGTCAGTTTCCTGTGCGTGATGAAGATGGGCCTGAACCCCATGCTCTTCATGGTGGCGCTGGCGATAGGCGCCGGCTCGCTCACCTTTGCCGCCTTGCGCCTGAAGCGTTTCCGCGACAACATCCTCGACGGAGACATCTCCTACCGTCGCGCTCTGGGCTACAGTGTGCTCACATATCTTTATGCGTCGCTGCTCTTTGCGGGCATGCAATATCTTTACTTCCAGTTCATCGACGGCGGGGCTTTCGTCAATCTCCAGCTTGCCACGTTGTCGGAACCCGAGGCGCAGAAAATCATGAAAGACGTCTATGGGCTCACCAAGGAGGACATCGACTTCGCCGTGGAGAACCTCCGCGCACTGACACCCATCCGCATCGCCCTGCAATTCTTTACCGTCAACGTGTTCATGGGCGTATTGGTCAGCATCCCCGTGGCGTTCATCATGCAGCACCGGAAAAGAGAGTTTAAAAGGTAGTTAAGTTGAAGGAGTTTAGGAGTTTAGACGATGGTGGGGGCCCAGGCCTTCATTTTATCATTTTTTCAAATAAAAAAGAATCGTGGACATTTCAGTAGTCATACCCCTCTATAACGAGGAAGAATCGCTGCCGGAACTTTATGCCTGGATAGACAAAGTGATGGCCGACAACCACTTCAGCTATGAAGTGATATTCGTGAACGACGGCTCCACCGACCGCTCGTGGGAAATCATTGCGCAACTGGCACACGACCACCGGCAGGTGAAAGGCATCAAGTTCCGCCGAAACTACGGCAAGAGCCCGGCCCTCTTTTGTGGCTTCAACGAGGCGCAGGGCGACGTGGTCATCACCATGGACGCCGACTTGCAGGACTCGCCCGACGAAATCCCGGAACTCTACGGCATGATTATGAACGACGGCTACGACCTGGTGTCGGGCTATAAGCAGAAACGCTATGACCCCCTGTCGAAGACCATTCCCACCAAGCTCTTCAACGCCACGGCACGCAAGGTGAGCGGCATCAAGAACCTGCACGACTTCAATTGCGGGCTGAAGGCCTATCGGCGCGACGTGGTGAAGAACATCGAGGTGTTCGGCGAGATGCACCGCTTCATCCCCTACCTGGCCAAGAACGCCGGCTTCGACAAAATCGGGGAGAAGGTGGTTCACCATCAGGCACGCAAATACGGCACGTCGAAGTTCATGGGGCTCAACAGGTTCGTCAACGGTTACCTCGACCTGCTGACACTTTGGTTCCTCGGCACCTTCGGCAAAAAGCCCATGCACGTCTTTGGATTTCTCGGAACAATCATGTTCGTCATCGGCTTCATCGTGGTCATCTCATTGGGTGCCGACAAACTTTACTGCCTGGCCAACGGCATTCCGCAAAGGTTGATTACCAACTCGCCGTGGTTCTACATCGCCCTGACCACCATGCTCATTGGCACACAACTCTTTCTGGCAGGGTTCCTGGGCGACCTTATCAGCCGCAACTCGCAAAGCCGCAACGACTACCAGATAGAAAAGACCGTCAACACCGAAACGAAGGGTGAAGGATGAAGAACCACACGCTGATTGCCGCCCTGGCGCTGCTTCTGGGGCTTGTCACGGCCTGCACGTCGATTGACTGCCCCATGAACAACATGGTGTACACCAGCTACGCCTTGCTGAACGCCAACGGCGAACCCGACACGCTAAAAGACACGCTGAGCATAGTGACCAACCGCCGCTTTCCCGACCAGATGCCGGTGCTCATCAACAAGGAATTTGGCGCCACAAAGCTGAATGTGCCCATCAGCTACGACTCGCCGGAGGACGTGTTCTTCTTTCTTTTCAGCAACATCATCACACACAACGACACCGTCTATACCAGCGACACTGAGTACGAAATCGTAACGACGCGCACGCCATACGTGGCCATCGACACCGTGACGGTGAGCAAGACCGACTTCATGCACTTTGAGAGCCTGGATTGCAACCCTTCCTATTTTCACACCATCTCGGGGGTGAAATACACGCGCAACCGCATCGATTCCATCGTCGTCAACAACAAAGATGTCAACTATGATTTCTCGAAAGAACAATTCCACATATACTTTGGTCCTCGCCGTTAGCCTGTTTTTGCTGCTCCCCCTTCAGGGATGGGCACAATACGGGCGGAAGAAGCTTCCGGAAAAGGTGATTCCCGACACCACGGCTTTCCTCAACGGGTTTGCAGTTTCGGCAGACCTGCTGGGACCCGCCATGCTGGCTTTGGGTGACTATGGCAGCATGGAGGCGGCTTTGAGAGTAAATCTGAAGGACCGATGGTTCCCGACAATAGAAATAGGATTGGGAAAGGCCGACAACGTGGATGCCGCCACGCAGACCTCGTACAAGACGAAGGCGCCCTTCTTCCGCATCGGCGGCGACTATAACCTGATGAAAGACAAGCACGACATCTACAGGCTCTTCGGAGGTATCAGATACGCATTCACCAGCTATAAATTCGATATCGGCAACCCGGGACTGACCGACCCCGTTTGGGGCGACCATGTGCCCTTTGAGGCGCACGACGTGAAGGCCAACTACCATTGGCTGGAAGTATGCTTCGGCGTGGATGCCTCCATCTGGGGACCGCTACACCTGGGATGGAGCGTGAGATACAAGAACAGGCTTTTCCACGACGACGGGGAACTCGGAAAAAGCTGGTACGTGCCGGGATTCGGGAAATCGGGGAAAACGGCTTTCGGAGGAACGTTCAACATCACCTTCGACATCTGACCTCTCAACCGTTGAAACACCACCCCACAAGATTGACATCCCTTCAACAAAACGACGGAACTCCTTAAAAATCAAACCATACGAACAAATCATGAAACAAGAAGAAAGAAAGAATCTTAAGAAATATTGGCAACTGGCATTCTTGTCGTTTCTCATCATCGGCACGGTGCTCATCATCCGCCACCAGCGCACCATGCCCTACCAGCACGACACGGGCATGGTCTTCGGCACCATTTACAATGTCACCTACCAGTGCGACCGCAACCTGAAGAAAGAAATTGAGGCGGAGCTGAAAAAAGTGGACGACGCGCTCTCCATGTTCAACGAAAACTCCGTCATCTCACACGTCAACCAGGGGCAGGGCGACATTCCCAAGACCGAACAGGGAAAGATGTTCTCGGCGGTGATGAAACTGGCCGCGCAGGTAAGCCGCGACACCGACGGGGCCTTCGACATCACCGTGGGCCCGTTGGTCAACCTCTGGGGCTTCGGCTTCAAAAACGACCAGGAGCCCACGCAACAGGCCATCGACAGCATTATGGCCTTCGTGGGATATAAAAACTTGACTTTCAACGAAAAACGCGGAACCATGCACGTCGGGAAGAAATACCCGCGCATGACGCTCGATTGCTCGGCCATCGCCAAGGGCTACGGTAGCGACGTGGTGGCATCATTCCTGAAAAAGCACGACGTGGAAAACTTCATGGTGGAAATTGGCGGCGAGGTGGTGACAAAGGGAATAAGCCCAAACCGCGTGCCGTGGCACATCGGCGTGAGCAAGCCCACCGAGGACTCCCTCGCCGTGAAAACCGAGGTGCAAACCATTCTCAACGTCACCGACGTGGCCATGGCCACCAGCGGCAATTACCGCAATTTCTATTATAAAGGCGGAAAGAAATACGCCCACACCATCGACCCCAAGACAGGGCACCCCGTGCAGCATAACATCCTTTCTGCCACCGTGTTGGCTCCCGATTGCGCCACGGCCGATGCCTACGCCACGGCATTCATGGTGCTGGGACTCGACGGGGCGCGCAAAATCCTCGACTCCCACCCGCAACTGCAGGCTTATTTCATCTGCTCCGACGAGAAAGGCGACTACACCGTATGGTTTTCGCCAGCGCTGCAAAAGCTGATTGTTGACAACTGAAGCAACTTTTCCAGGCCGCAAGATGACATACGAACGCTTGTTGTTGCTCCCCCTCTTCCAGGGCATGACCATGGCCGACATGCACGACGCCGTGGCCACCACGAAGTTCTTATTCAAGAAATACTCCGCCGGGAAAGTGGTGGCAAAGGAAAACGACGCCCTCACCAGCCTCTGCCTCTTGTTGGATGGCACTCTCATGGTGAAGACAAAAGCCCACGACGGCAGCTACTCGCTGACAGAACGGCTGCTCGCGCCGAATATCCTGCAACCGGAAAGGCTGTTCGGATTTACGCAACGCTACACAAAGACTTTCCAGACACGCACCACATGCCATTTTGTTTTCCTGGGCAAGGATGACGTGCTACGGCTCATCGAGAAACAGGAAATCTTCAGGCTCAACCTTCTCAACATGATTTCCACCCAGAGCCAGCGTGCCCAGCAATGGGCGTGGCGAGCCCACCCTGCCGACATCCGCAGCAAGATACTTCGTTTTGTTGAACAGCGGGCGTCCATGCCTGCGGGCGAGAAAACCCTCACCATCAAGATGGAAACGCTGGCCACGCTGCTGGCAGAGTCGCGGCTCAACGTGTCGCGCGAGCTCCACCGGCTACAAGAGCGCGGGCTCATCAAGATGGGCAGGAGCAAAATCGTCATACCCAACTTTGAAAACCTCTACAAAGAATAAAGTAAGTGAAGAGTGAAAAGTGAAAAGTGAAAAATACCCGCCCGAACTACAACGATGACGGCAACAATTGTTGTGCCCTTCACTTTTCTCCTCAAAAGATTTCAAAAATCAACAACCCACGCCGGCCCCCTCATGTTTGGAAGGGAGCGCATACAATCCTTTAGCGAAGCACATTTTTCCCTTAGAAAAGTGAAAGGGAGAGGTCGGGCACGATGGTGCTTTCCTTGCCGTCGTCGCCGTTGTCTTCATCGGGGACCTGCAACTGCTGCATCAGCGCGCGCAACTTCGCCGAACGAAGGTTGAGACGGTAAACGCCGCGTTTGCCGGTTTTCTCAAACAGCGACGTCTTCTTGCGCGAATTTCTCAACAAGAAAGCCTGCACATAGCGGTGAATCTCTTCGTATGACACCGTTTCAAACAGGCTGTTGGAGTCGTTATAGACATGTCGCGACAGTTTCTGAACGCTGAGCCCGCCATTGCCGGCCTCTTTCAGGAACCTGACGATTTTCAAATTATAGTCCATCGCGACTTCCGTTATCATAAAACCTAAAAAGGGCGGTGTGCGTCAGCACCCTGCCCTTTCTGTTTTTTCTATAAAAGACTTATGCCAGGACGATTTTTCCCTCAGCATCCTTAATTTTGCCTTCCTTCAGGAGCCATCCTGCACCGAGGATCACCTCTTCGTTGCTGATGCCGGCGGCCTTTGCAATCTCGGCCACGGTCATTGCGGTGTTGCCTGCTGCGAGTGCGTTGTAAACGTCACCGGCCTTGAAGCCTGCGTTCTCTGCATTCACTACCAGGGCAACCTTCTTTGTAGTTGTCTTCTTCACAGTCTCTTTCTTCTCGGTGGCAGCCTTCTTTGTGGTGGCTGCAGCTTTTGTTGCTTTCTTTTCTGCCATGATTTTTTAAAATATTAAATCCTGATTGAATCTTTTTCAACCTTAATGTTGTCAAATGATGGTGCAAAAGTAGTCACTTTGTATGAATTATTTACCAAATTGATGTTGAAAATCTGAAAGTTGCGCCGTTTTCTTGACCTAAGTCAAAGGTAGAGAGTACTTTACCACGTCCAGGCACCGCTATTACCCGAAACCTTTGGAGTAGGGACGTTTGGGAAGTGAAACATGTAGGATGAATGGTGAAAAAACGGTCGCATTCTTGGCGATAAGTAAAGCCCTAATCAGGGGCGCACGACTATGCCTTCACATTGTTGTCTGAACTCCTATACTTCTGAACTTCCGAACTCCCAAAAGCCAGACAAACACGCGACTCATTTTGTCAAGATTTTTCAACGGATTTTTGTTCTGCCAAGAGGTTTGACCGCAAATTTCGGGGAGAGAATTGGCAGTTTGAGGGGAGAGAATTGGCAAATCTCTCCCCTCAATTTGCAGTCAAACTCCGCTCGTTTTTAAACCCATTGATTATCAACGAATTACAAAACAGCCCAAATTTTGACATTTTTGTCAAAATAATTTACCAATTTCCACCTATGTTGTTATCCACCTTCCCACCCCAAACTACGGGTTCATCTTTCCGCCTTTATCAGCCAAAAACGTTCCGCAGGTTGTCGGGGTTCAAGGGACGTAAAAAAGCGAATGCGGAGTCTTGATTGCAAGACTCCGCATTCGCTTAATATAGTTGGATTTCCAAGGTGAATTTCCGAACTAAAAAACAAGAAAAAAGTGCTACACTACAGGAAGTTCCGACGCTTGGAAGCGTAGGCTCCTATGCGAAAACTCCCCGAGAGTATGGGGAACAACTTATTCCTTCAGGTCGAGTTTCAGCTGCAATTCCTCCAACTGCTTGGGATCGAGTTCGCCGGGGGCGTCGAGCATGACGTCGCGACCGGAATTGTTCTTCGGGAAGGCAATGCAATCGCGGATGCTGTCGAGGCCTGCCATGATGCTGACGAAGCGGTCAAGGCCGAAGGCCAGTCCGGCATGTGGCGGCGCACCGTATTTGAAGGCATTGATGAGGAAGCCGAACTGGGCCATGGCGCGTTCCGGCGTAAAGCCCAGGATGTCGAACATCTTGGCCTGCAGCTGCCCGTCATGTATTCTGAGCGACCCGCCGCCCAGTTCCACGCCGTTGCACACGAAATCGTAAGCCTTGGCGCGCACCCGTTCGGGATGGTTGTCGAGCAACGGAATGTCATCGGGATTGGGCATGGTGAAGGGATGGTGTGTGGCCATGAGTCGCTGCTCCTCGTCGCTCCACTCAAAGAGCGGGAAGTCAACAATCCACAGGCACTCAAAGCGGTTCTTGTCCCTCAGTCCGAGCCGCTCGCCCATCTCCAGGCGCAGGGCGCAGAGCTGCACGCGCGTCTTGTTGGGCTGGTCGCCGCTGAGAATGAGCACCAGGTCGCCGTCCTTGGCCTGCATCTTCTCCTTCAGCTCGGCCCAGGTGTCGGGGGTATAGAACTTATCTACAGAGCTTTTCACCGTGCCGTCTTCGTTGAACTTCACATAGACGAGGCCCTTGGCACCCACCTGCTGGCTCTTCACGAAGTCGGTGAGCTGGTCGAGCTGCTTGCGCGTATAGTTGGCGCAGCCCGGCACGCAGATGCCGCCGATGTAGGCCGCATTGTCGAACACGGCGAAGGTGCCCTTCTTCAGCACGTCCATCAGTTCCACGAACTCCATGCCGAAGCGCAGGTCGGGCTTGTCGCTGCCATACTTCTGCATGGCCTCGTGCCACGTCATCTTGCGCAGCTGAGCAGGCAATTCAATGCCACGCACCTCCTTGAACAAGTGGCGCGCCATGTCCTCAAAGAGGTCGGTGACGTCGTCCTGGTCAACAAACGACATTTCGCAGTCTATCTGCGTGAACTCCGGCTGGCGGTCGGCGCGGAGGTCCTCGTCGCGGAAGCATTTGGCAATCTGGAAATAGCGGTCGAAACCGCTCACCATGAGCAGCTGTTTCAGCGTCTGGGGGCTTTGCGGCAGGGCATAGAACTGTCCGGGGTTCATGCGCGAGGGCACCACGAAGTCGCGGGCACCCTCGGGCGTGGAGCCGATGAGCACGGGCGTTTCCACCTCGATGAAGTCGCGGGCGTCGAGGAAATTCCTCACCAGGATGGTCATCCTATGGCGCAACTCCAGGTTTTTCCTTACGGCCGTGCGGCGCAGGTCCAGATAGCGGTATTTCATGCGGAGGTCGTCGCCGCCGTCGGTCTTGTCCTCAATGGTGAACGGGGGCGTGAGGCTCTCGCTGAGAATGTTCAGCTCGCGGGCCATAATTTCGATGTCGCCGGTGGGCATCTTGGGGTTCTTGGCCGAGCGCTCCTCAACCACGCCTTTCACCTGCACGCAGAACTCACGCCCCAGTTTGTTGGCGCGTGCGCACAGGGCGGCGTCCTGGCTCTCGTCAAACACCACCTGCGTCAGTCCATAGCGGTCGCGCAAGTCCATGAAGGTCATGCCGCCCATCTTTCGTGTTCTCTGCACCCATCCGGCCAAGGTCACTTCCTTGCCGGCATCCAGAAGCCGTAGCTCCCCACAAGTATTCGTTCTATACATCGTTGTTTGCTTTTAGATTGTTTTGATGGTGCAAAGGTACGAAAAATAAGGTAAAAGAGAAAAGTGAAAAGTGAAAAATTGTTTTTCTTTTCTCTTTTACCTTATTTATTTGTACCTTTGCAAAATATTTTGGAATAGGAAATCAGTTAAACATATAGAAAAGTGGCAGAAACAAAGTACATCTTCGTTACTGGCGGCGTGGTATCATCGCTCGGCAAGGGCATTATATCATCGTCCATCGGCAAGCTCCTGCAAGCGCGGGGCTACAACATCACGATACAAAAGTTTGACCCCTACATCAACATCGACCCCGGCACGCTCAACCCATACGAGCACGGCGAATGCTACGTCACCGCCGACGGCATGGAAACGGACCTGGACCTGGGGCACTATGAGCGCTTCACCGGCATTCAGACCACCAAGGCCAACTCGCTGACCACGGGCCGCATCTACAAGGCCGTCATCGACAAGGAGCGGCGCGGCGACTACCTGGGCAAGACCATCCAAGTGGTGCCACACATCACCGACGAGATAAAGCGCAACGTGAAGCTTTTAGGGCAGAAATACCACTACGACTTCGTCATCACCGAGATTGGCGGCACCATCGGCGACATTGAGAGCGCACCGTTCATGGAGGCCATCCGCCAGATGAAATGGGAGCTGGGCCACAACGCCGTTTGCGTTCACCTCACCTACGTGCCCTACCTGAAGGCAGCCGACGAACTGAAGACCAAGCCCACCCAGCACTCGGTGAAGGAGCTGCAGAGCGTGGGAATACAGCCCGACGTGCTCGTGCTACGCACCGAGAAACACCTCAGCGACGACATACGCAAGAAGGTGGCACGCTTCTGCAACGTTGACGTGGAATGCGTGGTGCAGAGCGAAGACCTGCCCAGCATCTACGAGGTGCCGGTGAACATGCAGAACCAGGGCCTCGACACCGCCATACTGAAGAAGTTCGGCATTGAGCCGGGAGAGAAACCCGCATTGGGACCATGGAGGAATTTTCTTGACAAGCGCAAGAACGCCACGAAAGAGGTGCACATCGGACTGGTGGGAAAATACGACCTGCAGGATGCCTACAAGAGCATTCGCGAAAGCCTCTCGCAGGCCGGCACCTACAACGACTACAAGACGGTGCTCACCTTCATCAACTCGGAGAAAATCACCGAGGACAACGTGGCCGAAATGCTGAAGGGGCAGGACGGCGTGGTGATTTGCCCGGGATTCGGACAGCGCGGCATAGAGGGGAAAATCGTGGCGGCACACTACACCCGCACCCACGACATTCCGACCTTCGGCATCTGCCTCGGCATGCAGATGCTCGTCATTGAGTTTGCGCGCAACGTGCTGGGATATGCCGACGCCAACAGCCGCGAAATCGACGAAAAGACCCAGCACAACGTCATCGACATCATGGAGGAGCAGAAAAACATCACCAACATGGGCGGAACCATGCGACTGGGCGCCTACGAATGTGTGCTGAGGCAAAACTCGCGCGTCTTCGACATCTACAAGCAGGAATACATACAAGAACGCCACCGCCACCGTTATGAGTTCAACAACCACTACCTTCAGGAGTTTGAACGCAACGGCATGATGTGCGTGGGAAAGAACCCTGAAAGCGAGTTGGTGGAAATCGTTGAGATTCCAGGACTGAAATGGTACATCGGCACGCAGTTCCATCCCGAATACCGCTCCACGGTGCTCAACCCCCACCCTCTTTTCCTCGACTTCATAAAAACCACCATCGACACCATCGGCAGCTGAACACCCGCAACTTAACATCACCTACCATATTATTGACATCAGAAGAAAATGGACAAAAATACAACAACTGCACTCATCCTGTTTGCCCTCGTACTGATAGGCTTTAACTGGTTCAACCAGCCCTCGAAGGAGGAGATAGAGCAAATGCGCCAACAGGACAGCATAGCGCAAGTGGAGAAGCTGAAGGCCGAGCAACAGGCCCAGGAGGCAAAGAAGAATGCGCAGAAACAGGCCGAAGAGGCCCGCAAGGCCGCTGCCGCCGACACCACGGCGGCTTTCCACACGGCACTGGCGGGAACAGCCAGCGACATCGTGCTGAAGAACGAAAAATTGGAGCTCACCCTCTCCACCAAGGGGGCCACCGTGACCAAGGCCGTGGTGAAAGGCTTTAAAGACCGTGAGGAAAACACCGACGTGACATTGTTTGACGAGAAAGACCAGCAGCTGAAATTCATGCTCGCC
This sequence comes from Prevotella sp., assembly GCA_017474515.1. Classification (GTDB taxonomy): domain Bacteria; phylum Bacteroidota; class Bacteroidia; order Bacteroidales; family Bacteroidaceae; genus Prevotella. The sequence goes on from JAFVHN010000036.1 coordinate 112,965, forward strand.
GGCAAGGACATCAACATCATCACTTCCGACCTTTTCTTCAACGCCGAAGACGTGAGCGACTCTACCGTCACCTTCACGGCAGAGGCCAGCCAGGGAAAAGTATTGAAAATGACCTACAAGCTGGGGCCCGACTACATGCTTCACGCCAGCCTGAGGGCCGAAGGCATGAGCGGAATGTTTGCACCCAACTACCACGAAATGGACATTGAGTGGAGCGAACGCTGCCGCCAGCAGGAGAAAGGCTTCACGTTTGAAAACCAGCGGTCGGCACTGACCTACCACTTCACCGACGGAGGCACCGACTACCTGAACGAGACCAAGGAGCACGTTGACAAGGCCATCGACGAGAGCATAGACTGGGTGGCCTTCAAAAACCAGTATTTCTCGGCAGTGATGATTTCGCGCAACAACTTCCAGCAGAACGCGCTGATGACGTCGGTGCCGCAGAAGAAGGAAACCCACTACTTGAAACAGTACGGCGCAAGGCTCAAGACGGCCTTCGACCCCAAGGGGGAGCAGTCGTCGGACTTTGAATTCTACTTCGGCCCCAACGACTTCCGTCTGCTACAGGATGTGGAGAAGCAAAGCACCTTCGGAAAAGACCTCGAAATGGAAAGGCTCGTCTATCTGGGATGGCCGCTCATCAGGTATATTAACCGGTGGTTCACGCTCTATGTGTTCGACTGGCTTACAAAGCTTGGCCTCAACATGGGCATTGTGCTCATTCTGATTACGTTGCTGCTCAAGGCCATCACCTTCCCCATGGTGAAAAAGAGCTACATGAGCTCGGCCAAGATGCGCGTGCTGAAGCCGAAATTGGAAGAGGCCACAAAGCAATACAACAAGCCCGAAGACCAGATGCAGAAACAGCAGGCCATGATGGCGGAATACTCAAAATACGGCGTGTCGCCGCTCAGCGGATGCCTGCCCATGCTCATTCAGATGCCCATCTGGATTGCCATGTTCAACTATGTTCCCAACGCCATCCAACTGCGCGGCGAGAGTTTCCTGTGGATGAAAGACTTGTCAACCTTCGACCCCATCCTGCAATGGACAAAGGACATCTGGCTCATCGGCGACCACCTCTCGCTGACCTGCGTGCTCTTCTGCGTGGCCAACGTGCTCTACTCGTGGCTCACCATGAGACAGCAGAAAGACCAGATGGTGGGGCAGCAGGCCGAGCAGATGAAGATGATGCAATACATGATGTTCCTCATGCCCGTCATGTTCTTCTTCATCTTCAACGACTATTCGTCGGGACTGAACTTCTATTACTTCATTTCCCTCTTTTTCTCGGCAGCCATCATGTGGACCTTGCGCAAAACCACCAACGACGAGAAGCTGCTGGCCATTCTGGAGGCACGCTACAAGAAAAACCAGGCCAACCCGCAGAGAAAAACCGGAGGACTGGCTGCCAGAATGGAAGCCCTGCAGAAACGCGCCGAGCAGTTGCAGAAGGAAAAGGAAGAACGCGAGAGAATGAAAGGAAAATGACATCACGAAGAAAGTAATATCAGTATGAAAAAACAAATCGTCATGGCCGCTGCCATGCTGATGCTGGCATGCGCACCCATACAGGCACAACAGAACATGCAACAGACCATAGGAAAGAACGACATCAAGCTGAAAAGCGACCTGATGACTCCTGAAGCCCTGTGGGCAATGGGAAGAATAGGTGCCTACGCCCCGTCGCCCGACGGAAAGCTGATTGCCGTACAGGTGGGCTACTACAGCGTGGCAGCCAACAAAAGCCATCATGTGCTCTACATGATGAATGCCGACGGAACGGGCCAGCAGCTGCTCACGAAAAGTGACAAAAACGAAACCGACCCCGCATGGACCAACGACGGCAGGCTGGCCTTCCTCACCGAAGGGGAAATATGGACCATGAAAGCCGACGGCTCTGAACGGCAGCAGCTGTCGCGCACAGAAGGCTCCGTGGAGGGCTTCAAGTTCTCGCCCGACGGACAAAAGGTGGTCATCATCAAAAGCATTCCCTACCACGGAAGCATTGAGAAAAACCCCGACGACCTGCCAAAAGCCACCGGAAGAATTGTCAACGACCTGATGTACCGCCACTGGGACCACTACGTGGAAAGCATTCAGCACCCCTTCGTGGCTGATGTCACCCCCAACGGCATCACCGAGGGCATGGACATCCTCGACGGCGAGCCTTACGAATGTCCCATGGAGCCCTTTGGAGGCATCGAGCAGATTGACTGGAGCACTGACTCCAAGTGCATCGCCTATACCTGCCGTAAGAAGACCGGACTGGAGTATTCCATCTCCACCGACTCCGACATATATCTTTATAATATAGGTTCGCGTACAACTATCAATTTATGCAAACCGGCCAACTACGTTGAGCCAAAGATAGAGCCCACGAAGACCATGAAGAGGCAGAGCGTGAACGCCCCCGAAAACCTTGTGAACAATCCCGGCTACGACCAGAACCCGAAGTTCTCGCCCGACGGAAAATATGTGGCATGGATTTCCATGGCACGCAACGGCTATGAGAGCGACCGCCAGCGACTCTGCATCTACGACCTGGCCTCCGGCGAGAAACGCTACGTCACCGAGGAGTTCGACTCAAACGTCGATGACTTCGTATGGAGCGACAACAAGGATGCCATGATATACTTCATCGGCGTATGGCATGCCACCGAGAACCTCTATTCCATCAACGCCAAGGGAGAGTTGAAACAGCTCACCGACGACTGGGCCGACTTCGGCTCACTGCAGATGCTCAACAACCGGAAGCAGATTGTGGCCGAAAGACACAGTTTCAGGGAGCCGGCCGACCTCTACGTCATCACTCCCGACTCGAAAAAGCCCGCCAAGACCACAGTGAAGCAAATCACCCAGGAAAACCGCCACATCCTCTCGCAGCTGGCCTCCCCACGCATTCAGCAGCGATGGGTGACTACCACCGACGGCAAGAACATGCTTTACTGGATTATACTGCCGCCCCATTTCGACGAAAACAAGAAATACCCCACCCTGCTTTTCTGTGAGGGAGGACCGCAAAGCCCCGTCAGCCAGTTCTGGAGCTACAGATGGAACTTCATGATCATGGCCGCGCAGGGATATATCGTCATTGCACCCAACCGCCACGGACTGCCGGGCTTCGGCTCGGAATGGTGCGAGGAAATCTCGGGCGACTGGACGGGACAATGTATGGACGACTACCTGACCGCCATCGACGATGCCGTGGCCACACTGCCATACGTTGACGGCGACCGCCTCGGGGCCGTGGGAGCCTCTTTCGGAGGTTTTTCGGTCTATTACCTTGCCGGACACCACAACAAGCGCTTCAAGTGCTTCATAGCCCACGACGGTGCCTTCAACCTGGAAGCCATGTACACAGAGACTGAGGAAAACTGGTTCTCCAACTGGGAATACGACGATGCCTACTGGAACAAAGACCGCACGGCCAATGCCGACAAGACCTACCGTAACTCGCCGCACCTGTTTGTGGACAAATGGGACACACCCATCCTCTGCATCCACGGCGAGAAAGACTACCGCATCAACGCCACCCAGGGCATGAGCGCCTTCAATGCCGCCAAGATGAAAGGCATTGAAGCCCAGCTGCTCATCTTCCCCGACGAAAACCACTGGGTACTGAAGCCCCAGAACGGCATTCTCTGGCAGCGCACCTTCTTCAACTGGCTCGACAGATGGCTGAAGCCGTAGGCCTTTTTTTCACCCCCAACCCTGTCAAGGAAAAATCATAAAATCAACAATAACACATGACACAAGCAATCCAAAAGACATTGCGCGACTCCGCCGCCATGCGGTGGACCGCCCTGCTGCTGCTGGCCCTGGCCATGTTCTGCAGCTACATCTTCATGGACATTCTCTCCCCCATCAAGGACCTCATGCAGTCCACCAGGGGATGGGACTCCACTGCCTTCGGCACCATGCAAGGCTCCGAGGTGTTCCTCAACGTGTTTGTCTTCTTCCTCATCTTTGCAGGCATCATTCTCGACAAGATGGGCGTGCGCTTCACCGCCCTCCTCTCTGGCGCAGTGATGCTCATAGGTGCCGTTATTAAATGGTATGCCGTGAGCGAGGCCTTTATGGGCAGCGGGCTGGAAGCCTGGTTCACCAACAACCTCAACTACATTCCCGGGTTCGACGAACTGGGCGTGTCGCCGTTCTACGAGGGCATGCCCGCCTCGGCAAAGTTTGCAGCCTGCGGATTCATGATTTTCGGCTGCGGATGCGAAATGGCTGGCATCACCGTGAGCCGCGGTATCGTGAAATGGTTCAAGGGCCGCGAAATGGCACTCGCCATGGGTTCCGAAATGGCACTCGCCCGCCTCGGCGTGGCCACCTGCATGATTTTCTCGCCCTTCTTCGCACGACTGGGTGGAAACGTCAGCGTGTCGCGTGCCGTCGCCTTCGGTGTGGTGCTCATGTGCATTGCCCTCATCATGTTCGTGGTCTATTTCTTCATGGACAAAAAACTCGACGCCCAGACCGGCGAGGCTGAGGAAAAAGACGACCCGTTCAAGGTTTCCGACATCGGCAAGATTCTCAGCGACAGCGGTTTCTGGCTCGTTGCCCTGCTGTGCGTGCTCTACTATTCGGCCATCTTCCCCTTCCAGAAGTACGCCGTCAACATGCTACAGTGCAACCTTACGCTCACACCTCCGGCCGCTGACTCCTTCTGGGCCGGCAGTTCGGTGACCATAGTGCAGTATATTATCATGCTGGTGGTGGCTGCCGCAGGTTTTGCCAGCAACTTCCAGAAAAAAGCCAATGCCAAATACTGCCTGCTGGGAATCTCCATCATTGCACTTGTCATTTACTGCTACATGGGCTTCATGCGGCAGTCGGCCGAAAGCATCTTCGCCGTATTCCCCCTGCTTGCAGTGCTCATCACGCCCATCCTCGGCAGCTATGTTGACCATAAGGGCAAAGCAGCCTCCATGCTCGTGCTGGGCTCGCTGCTCCTCATTGCCTGCCACCTGACCTTCGCCTTCATCCTGCCCGCCTTCAAGGGCAATGCCGTGGGCGGAGTCGCCATCGCCTACATCACCATCCTGGTGCTCGGCGCATCGTTCTCGCTCGTCCCTGCCTCGCTCTGGCCCAGCGTGCCCAAGCTGGTGGAGCAGAAGACCATCGGGTCGGCCTACGCCCTCATCTTCTGGATTCAGAACATCGGACTGTGGCTCTTCCCACTGCTCATCGGCAAGGTGCTCGACAAGACCAACCCCGAATTGGTGGCAAAGGTGAATGCCGTGAAGGAGTCCACCAAGACGGCCGTGGACGCAGGCACCATGACCGTTGAAGAGGCACAGGCACAGGTGACGGCCATCTCAGAGCAGGTGGCGGTGTCGTTCGACTACACCTGGCCGCTGGTCATGCTGGCAAGCCTCGGTGTGGCAGCACTCATCCTCGGGCTTATCCTCAAGGTGGTGGACCGCAAGAAAGGCCTCGGACTGGAACTGCCCAACATCAAGTAAACACACACGCCGGCACGCCTATGGCCCACCCCCAGCCCCTAATGGCCCCCCTTGGGGGGAAGATGTAGGCGGTTTCCTCTCCCCTCCTACGGGAGGGGCGGGGGTGGACCCCTCCCCCCCCTTGGGGGGATTAGAGGGGGCTACTTATTCTTCACTCTTCACTTTTCACTCTTCACTTAAAAGAGTCTACTCTATTTATATCAATCAACCATATTAAAAAGAAAGAAAAATGACAATCAACGAATTCAATTTTGCCGGTAAAAAGGCAATCGTGCGCGTTGACTTCAACGTGCCCCTCGACGAAAACGGAAACGTCACCGACGACACCCGCATCCGCGGCGCCCTGCCCACGCTGAAGAAAATCCTCAACGACGGCGGCGCAGTCATCATGATGAGCCACATGGGCAAGCCCAAAGGCAAGGTGAACCCCAAGTTCAGCCTCTCGCAGATTGTGAAACCCGTGAGCGAAGCACTCGGCGTGGACGTGAAGTTCGCACCCGACTGCGCCAACGCCAGTGCTGAAGCCGCTGAGCTGAAGCCCGGAGAGGCACTGCTCCTTGAAAACCTCCGCTTCTATGCCGAAGAAGAGGGGAAGCCCGTGGGCGTGGAAAAAGGCACTCCCGAATACGACGAGGCTAAGAAGGCCATGAAGAAGAGCCAAAAGGAATTTGCAAAGAAACTGGCCTCCTACGCCGACGCATACGTCATGGACGCCTTCGGCACCGCTCACCGCAAGCACGCCTCCACCGCCGTCATCGACGAGTTCTTCGATGCCGACCACCGCATGCTCGGCTTCCTCATGGAAAAAGAGGTGGCTGCCGTGGACAACATCCTCAGCAACATCAAGCGCCCCTTCACTGCCATCATGGGCGGAAGCAAGGTTTCCACGAAAATCGGTATCATCGAGAACCTGCTCGGAAAGGTTGACAACCTCATCCTCTGCGGCGGCATGACCTACACCTTCGCAAAGGCTCAGGGCGGCGAAATCGGAAACTCCATCGTGGAGCTCGACAAGCTCGACGTGGCCCTCGACGTCATCAAGAAAGCCAAGGAAAACGGTGTGAACCTCGTGCTCGGCACCGACTGCATCGCCGCCGACAAGTTTGCCAACGATGCCAACACACAGGTGGTGCCCGCCAACGCCATTCCCGAAGGATGGGAAGGACTGGACGCCGGTCCCGAAACACGCAAGGCCTTCGCCGCTGCCATCGAAGACGCAAAGACCATCCTGTGGAACGGTCCTGCAGGCGTGTTCGAGTTCGACAACTTCATCGGTGGCTCCAAAGCCATCGCCGATGCCATTGCCAAGGCAACTGCAAACGGTGCCTTCTCGCTCATCGGCGGAGGCGACAGCGTGGCTTGCATCAACAAGTTCGGCATGGCCGACCAGGTGAGCTATATCTCCACCGGCGGCGGAGCACTGCTCGAAGCCATTGAGGGCAAGGAACTGCCCGGCGTGGCAGCCATGAAAGCATAAGGGGTTTAAATGCCTTTCAAGAAACACAGTTCAAGCGGCTTCGCCAACGTCACGGCGAAGCCGCTTTTCTTTTCATCCCCCACCCTTCTCTTTCCCGCAAATATATTTTTATTGAAGATATTGGTGTCCTATAAAAACAGCCCAAAAGGGCAACAGGCAAAGACTATGCCATCAGTAACGCCTGAACTCCCGAATTACTTATCGAGCCATAAACAGGAAAAAAAAGCGGCCCCTCAGACATGGATAGCGCACCGGCTATTTTTTGATGAAAAATCTTGACAAAACCGCCGTTTTTGCGCTCGGTTTGTAAACCACTGAAATTCAGCGGTTTGTAAATCGCCATTGGTTTGACCGCAAATTTCGGGTTGAAATCTTGAAGATTGAGAGGAGAAATCTTGAAGTTTGAGGTGAGAAAATTGCAGTCAAACTTTTCCGACTGTTTTAAAAACGATGAAAAATCTTGACAAAATTTGAGCGCAGAACATGATTATTTCCTGCCAACAAAACGAAGGCTGATCGCTATATGTATTTTTATTTCAAAGAAGATTGGGAAATAAAGGGGCTTGTAGGCGCAGGCTCACTTTCGCAATTCAATCCACTCATGGTAACGACAAACATGCTTAATGGCAGGATAATCTATTTCTATGTTATTCATTGTCCTTTTGTTGTAATGTCCAGCCATTATCGCCATGATATATCATCTTTCTGGTCATACCGCCATCGATGCAGATGTTCTCACCCGTGATGAAACCTGCCTTGTCTGAGCAGAGATAACAGTGCTGGAACGAAACATAGTTTGTATGGTCATTATGGTACGAACAAAGGTATTATCACTGCCGAGGACGTACTAATGGTTCCTGATGTGATTGCCAGAGGTGAACGAACAAACAAAAGGCGTGGTAATACAGAGATTGTTGAATACGTGCTTAAAGATGAGAAAGGCACAAGATACACGGTATTAACGAAAGTGCTCAATCTCCTTCTTCAGTTGTTCCATACTCACTTCCTCTTTGCTAAATGTCACACTCTCAATCTCACTTACGGCAAACTGACGTTCCGAGCCGTCCTTCATCCACACCCGCATGGTCTGCGCTTCACAGGAACTGACCAGCAGCATGCAGCATATTGTGGAAAGCAGCTTGTTCATATTTTAATACGATGCAAAACGGTGGTTACACTCCAGGGCATTGATGCGCTTCATCTCGTCGGGTGTCAGCTCGAAGTCGAAGATGTCGTAGTCCTCAGCGATATGGGCAGCGTTGGAAGAACCTGGAATCGCGATGGTACCGCATTGCAGATGCCAACGGAGCAAAATCTGATAGGCAGACTTGTTGTGGGCCTGGGCGATGCTGGTGATGACCTCGTGCTGCGAGAGTGTTTTAATGCCCGTTCCACGACCACCCAGTGGGTACCATGCTTCGAGGATGGTACCGAGTTTTGCGATGTGAGCCTTCACGCTGCGGCTCTGGTGATATGGATGTGTCTCGTTCTGCAACACGGCGGGCTTGATGGTGGCAATCTTCATCATGCGGTCAATGTCGTCCTCATAGAAATTCGAGAGACCGATGCTGTGAATCTTCCCTGCCTTCACGCCACGCTCCATGGCCTGGTAGGCTTCTTCGTCGTAGGCCGCTGTGTGATGCAGCAGGAGCAGGTCGATGTAGTTGAGTCTGAGACGTTCCAGTCGTTCATCAACCTCATAATCGGCATTATTGAACGAGGATGTCCAGAGTTTAGAGGTGACGAAGATCTCCCCACGCTTGATACCGAAATCCTGCATGGCGCGACGGATGCCACGACCTACGCCCACCTCATTGCCGTAGATGTCAGCCGTGTCGATGAGTCGCATGCCGACTTTCAGCGCATTATAGACTGACTCTTCTGCCTGGGCAGTTGAGAGCAGATAAGTACCAATGCCGATGATAGGCATGTCGTAACCGCTATTCAGTTTTACTGTGCGGGTCTCGAAGTTGAATGGGTTTGTCATACTGAATGTGATACTGTCAATTTCACAGGTTGGAATCTCTACGGTCGTACCGTCGTTCTCGTGAACTTCAGCCTTCTGGCACTGCACGTTCAGACAGGCCGTACATAGTAAGGCTATGGATGCTAATACCTTTTTCATTTGACATACTTTTTGCCGTTTTGGATATAAATCCCTTGCTGGCCGTTATATCGCTGGCCTTTCAGGGAATAGGAAACTCCGTCGCTGGCATTACGAGTGCTGATGTTGCGTACTGCCGTTGGTTGTTTGTCAAAGCCCAGCCGATTCAGCCAATTCTTGACGGTCGTCTTAGAAGGCTCATGGCGGATGTTGCTGCCGCTGATGCCGAGTGATTCAAGCACGGTGGCATTTGGATAGTATCCTTTGATGAGGGTAGTGTAACTGCTTACACCACTGCCGCCATGCGTACCGAAGGGAATGACGGTCTTGCCGTTAAGTTCGCCAGAATGTTTCTCGAAGAAAGTGCGGAAGATGTAGGGGGGCTGTCCGCACCAAATGGGACCGCCAATAAAGATGTTGTCGTAATCTCCCAGATTATTAATGTCGCCCTTGTATGCCGGACGCAGATTCTGCGGAATCTCCACGTCGTTCACATAATTCACACACTCCATGTAGTTCGATGGATAGGGTGTTTCGGGAATAATCTCGAACACATCCACATTGGCATACTCTTGAATATAGTCAACCATGATGGCCGTGTTGCCTCGCTCGACGTTTCCCACTTGCCAGTTTTCACCGGCTCTTGAAAAGAATATCACCAGCGACCGCTTACCTGTCGCTGAGCCATTACCATTCTGTTCGTTGACACTTGTCACTCCGTCCTCCTCAGGATCATTGCTCCCGCAAGCAAAAGCAACAACCATGAGGCAGAGGGTCATCCATGTCATAAAAACTTTCTTCATACCTATACCTGTTTTATTTTATTGTTTTGATGAGCTTAGCAGGATTGCCACCCACGATGGTGTTCGGGGCCACATCCTTTGTAACCACGGCACCGGCGGCCACAACGGCATTCTCGCCAATAGTAACACCTGGTAAGATGATTGCTCCAACACCAATCCAAGCGTTACGTCCGATGTGGACGGGTTTGCAGCGCAGCACCATGCGGTTCGCAAAGTCGTGGTTATCTGTAACAATGCGTACATTAGGGCCAATCATCACGCCGTCGTCGATGGTAATGCCGCCAGCAGCCATGCAGGTCAGCGAGTGATTCACGAACACGCCTTTGCCAATCTTCATCTGACAGGCAAAGTCAATCTGTAACGGAGGCATCAGATAGCTCGTCTGGTCGAGATTACCGCCAAAGAGTTGCTCCTCTAACGGACGAATCTGCTCAGGCTGTGGAGCCGTTGTATTGATTTTAAAACAAATGTTGGCGCAGTCGGTCATGTGCTTGATGGCCTTCGCATACTCGGGTGTTGCCATATCGACATCAGCCCCTGATCTTAATTGCTCGAAAATATCCATTTTAG
>JAFVHN010000037.1 GCA_017474515.1 Prevotella sp.
GGATTGAGGTTACGCGCTTTCAGGAAGATGTTGAGCATGTCGTTGACGCCCTTGGTAGCCGTGGTTTTGATGGTTTTAGAGGTGCCGTCCTTGCGTAGGCGGCGTTGTGTGAGGTTCACCTGGTTTCCGGTGGCGGGATAGGAGTACCACACCTCATCCACGGTGTAGCGCTTTCCCTCGCGAGCCCCTTTTCTGAAGTAGAGGGGGTTGAGGTCCATGGTGGAATAAGAAAGCAACGTGTCGCGCAACACGAACATCTCGTCAACCCTGTTATTGCCCCTGGTGGTGAGGCTTGCGCGGTAAGCCTTGTTGCCCTTGTAGAGGCTTTCCACGGTTGACATGCTTGCCGAGCCGGCTTTCACCCACACGAACTTCCAATTATAGTAAAGATTGTAGGAGAGGAATTCGCCTCCCTTAAAGGCGTGGTTTTGAACTTGAGCCTTAATGCCCTGTGCTGCGAAGAGCGCGAGCACAGCGGCGAAGATGAATTTTTTCATTATCTTTGGTTTTAATTTCTTTACTCTGGGGGCTGCAACAGTATTGCAGCATAAGGAACAAAAAAAGAGGAAGAGGAAAAGAGCGTCATGGCATTTTGCCGATGTTCTCCTGAATGTATTCTATGCCTAACTGCTTGGCACGCTCGTAGTTTCTTCGTCGTATGGTTTTGGCTTTTTCGGCTTTTTGCTGCACGATGTCCTGCGGTTTCTGGTGGGCGGCGTCAGTAGCGGTGGGGTTCCATGCCGGCAACATCACGTCCCATTTCTTCTTGCACTCAATGGCCTCGGGATAATAATAAACGGTTTCCGCCTGCCTTCCTTCGGCATAGTCCCCGGTATCCCACTGCCCGTTTTTGTTGTCGTCGATGTAGATGCGCATGAAGTATGTTCCCTCCGTCAGATAGAAAAACTCTATGGTTCCTCGCGAGGCGCGCGTTTCCTTCACCACCTTGTCCTGCTGGTTGAGCAACTGTGCCACCACCACGGCCGTGTCGGGCAATGCCTGCACCGGAATGAGCAACGTGGCATATTCGTCGGTAGAGCGCACCTTAAACCCCTGCTTGTAGGGATGCGACCCCAGCCCGTAGATGTCGATAAAAGCCAGTGTATCAATTTCCAGGCTATACTCCACGTCGGGCCTCCATTCTCCGAGCAACTCGTAGGTCCTGGGCAGGTTTTTGGCCGGACGGACGAGGAAGGGCGCCCTGTACCACAACGTGTCGCGCTTGGAATACAGGTGGATGGCCGCGGTGTCGAGCTTTTCCAGCGGCGTGTCGAACGAGAACCGCGGATTGCGGTCGGGGTCCAGTTCTCCCGGAACGAGATATCGCGGCTCCAACTTGGGTTCAGGCATGTGTTCCTCCACGGGCTGCCCGCGTTTCTCGGCTTTTTCCTGTTTCTTCTTCCACTCGCTTATTTCCTTCTCCTTCAGCTTCATCCTTTTCTCGTAAGGCTCTTTCGAGAGTAGTGTCAGCGTGTCGGCCTTCAGGCTGAGCACGCCTGCGGTGTCGGTCACGAAGTGTGTCAGCTCCACGGTGAGCGTGTCGCGGTTGATGAGCAGCGAGTCGCGAATCCAGTAGTCGATGGTGTCGCCCTTCACGCTTGGCTCGACCAGCAGCGCCCCCTCGTGGTCGAAGTCCAGCCCCCGTAGCGTCGGCAACGTGTCGGCGCCCAGGCTATAGAACAACGTGAACTTGTTGGCCACCTTCCGCTCCTGCTTCAGCAGATACCTTTCCGTTTGCTTCTCGGTAAATGCGCGCAGCACGATGTTGTCGGGCAGGAAGTGTGTATAGGGCACCCTCACCAGCGAGTCGATGTGCAGCGAGTCGCGCCAGATGGTGTCCTGCCTCACGTCGGGCATCGACGAGGGCGTTATGATGTCGCGGTTGAAGGCTATTTTCTCGCTCTTCTGGTTGAACAGGTAGTTACGGTCAACGTCGTTGAGGGCAAAAACGCGGTAGTCGCCGGCGGCGATGCCCTTGATGACGAAGTGGCCGCGGCTGTCGGTGCGGCTCACGCGGAGGAAGGGCTCCGTCGTGAATGCCGAGTCGTCGAGGTTACTGTGCAGTCCCACCAGCATGCCTTTCACGGGTTCCAGGTTCTCGGCCTCCACCACATATCCCGACACCTCCAGCGTGTCGATATGGTCGCCCGTCGAAAAGCTGTAGGTGTAGTTGCCCATGGGGTTGCCCTCGTTGTTGTCGCTGATGGCGTCGCCGAAGTCCACGGTGTAGGTGGTATTGGGTTTCAGCGAGTCGAGCAGGTGGATTTTTATCTGCCGCCCGGCGCCCTGAATCTCCGGCATTTCGAGTTGTGGCGGCGACACCACGACCTTTTCCGTGGGGTTGTCCACCTTAATATATTCGTCGAAGTTGATGGCCATGTTTTGCGTCGTCACGCCGGTGGCCTTGTCGCCGGGCGAGGCGCCCACCACCCTTGGCGGCGTTTCGTCGTACCATCCGCCGTCGGGGCTGCCCATGCGGGCACAGGCGGCCAGCAATGCCACCGCCGCCAGCAGCAGCACCCTGGCAGCCTGATAGCGGCTTTTGCCCATCCTTTCGGCGTTGTTTTTCATTGTCTTGCGATATTTAGCAGATGATATTTTCTTTTTAGACGAAACTGTTGGCCCAAAGTTTAGATATTGACGATTTACGATTCTTCAACCGTCGGGCCGTTCATCGCCAGCATTTCCTCTATGAACTTGCGGCTATTGCTCAGCCTGGGCACCTTGTGCTGTCCGCCCAGTTTTCCTTTCGACTTGAGCCATTGGTTGAAGAGCCCGTGGCGGGCCTCCACAATTTCCAGTTGCTGAAGGGTGATGTCCTTGTAGCGCTTGGCCTCGTAGTCGCTGTTCAGTTGCTGCAGCGTCTGGTCGAGCACCTTGGCAAACTGCTCCATGCTCTCTGGCCGGTGGGCAAACTCAATGAGCCACTGGTGGCGGCATTTTGCCTTTCCGTCCATGAAGACGGGCGCCGCCGTATATTCGCTCACCTCGGCCCCGGTCTGCCGGCAGGCCTCGGCCAGGCCGCGCTCGGCGTTGTCAACGATGAGCTCCTCGCCGAAGGCGTTGATAAAGTGGCGCGTGCGGCCCGAAATGATGAACTTGTAGGGATTTTTCTGCGTGAATTTCACGGTGTCGCCAATCACGTATCGCCACAGTCCGCACGAGGTTGTGATGACCATGGCGTAGTTCTTGTCCACTTCCACGCCCCACAACGGCACGAGGGTTTCGGCGTCCACGCTTCCGTCTTCGTGCACGGCCTCCATGGGTGCAAATTCGTAGAACACCCCGTAGTCGAGCATCAGCAGCAGGCTGGGGTCGGCGGGGTCGTCCTGTAGTCCGAAAAATCCCTCGCTGGCGTTGTAGGTCTCCATGTAGTGCATGTCGGCCTTGGGTATAAGTTCCTCATACTGACAGCGATAGGGCGTAAAGGCCACGCCGCCGTGGAAGAACACCTCCAGGTTGGGCCACACCTCGGTGAGGTATTTCTTTCCCGATATCTCCATCACGCGCGTCAGCACCGAGAGCATCCACGAGGGCACTCCGCTCAGGTTGGTGACGTTCTTATGGAGCGTTTCCTCGGCAATGCGCTCCCGCTTCACCTCGAAGTCGGCGAGCAGGGCCGTCTGCTTCCTGGGCACCCGCAACAGGTTGGCCAGCGGGTTGATGTTCTCAATGAGAATGGCGCTCAGGTCGCCCACCAGCGAGTTGGGCAACGTGTAGTTGGGCGAATGGCTGCCGCCGAGAATGAGCGCCCTTCCGTCGAACATGCGGCTCGCGGGGTTGTTGCGCAGATAGACGGCCACGGTGTCGAAGCCCCCGGCATAGTGAATGTGCCTGAGGCCGTCGGCGGTGACGGGTATGAACTTCGACTTGTCGCTGGTGGTTCCCGACGACTTGGCATACCATTTCACCACGCCCGGCCAGAGCACGTCTTTCTCGCCGTGGCGCATCAGGTCGATGTCGTTCTTGATGGTTTCATAGTCGTTCACCGGCACCTGGCGGGCAAAGCCCTCGTAGTCGGCAAACGTGCTGAAGAGGTGGCGCAGGCCATATTGCGTGTTGCGGCCCTGTGCCAGCAATCGCTCCAGCACCTCACGCTGGAGCGTTTCGCCCTCGGTGAGGTGGCGCTCCAGCATCTTCTGCCGGCGCGCAAAAGCATTCCTGACAATAGCTGTAAGGCTCATGTAGCTTCTTTCTTTATTGTTCAAGGGTGCAAAATTACATAAAAATGCGCGAAACGGAGAAGGAAAACGCCTTTTTCTTTATTTTTGCATGTTTTCGCCCGTCAATTTCGCCCGCAGGAGAGGTGCAACGCAAAACGTGATTCTAAAAAAAGCCGTCGGCAAATTGTCAAGATTTTTCAAAATTTTCGTCACCCCTCGGAAGGTTTGACCGCAAATTTCGGGGAGAGATTTTGAAGATCGAGAGGCAAAATCTTGAAGATTTCTCCCCGAAATTTGCGGTCAAACTTTGCAACGTTTACAAACCGCTGAAATTCAGCGGTTTACAAAACCTGCGGAAAAACACCGATTTTGTCAAGATTTTTTACCGTTTTTTACCCCCTTGATACCCACCTTCTGGAGCCAATTTGTTAAATCTAATTAATATGTGCGCGCAAACGCTTTTTTTTTGTATTTTTGCAGCATGTTGCGCAAAAGTGCTTTTTTTGGCCTTGCCCTGGTGCTGCTTACGGCGGCTTGCACGGGCAACGGCGGCGGCGGCGACACCTACACCGGTGAGCGACCGAAAACCGTGTGCATGGTGCGCACTACGCCGGTGAAGGACTGCGCGGACAGCCCCACCGACTGGCTCTATGCCATGCTGGCAACCATTGAAACCGAGCACCTGCTGGTGGAAGACTCGGTGAACCTGTCGCCGCTCTTCCTCGAGCGCATGCTCCTTGAGGAGGAGTGCCAACGCATCTACCTGAGCGGCGGACAGGCCGCCATGAACCTGCGCGGACTGCCGGGCGACGCCATCGAGCTGATGAACCGCCGCGGCGTTACCCACTACGACGCCTTCCACGGCACGGTGAACCGCGAGGTGCTGACGCGCAAGCTGGAGATTGCCGCCCGGCAGCACGGGCGACGCCACGCCGGCATGCAGGCCATGATGGATGCCACGTCGAAGCTGATGGACGACAGCCTGCACCCTGCCCAGACCGCCGTGTTCTGGATGGGCGCCGAATATACGCCGCAGGAGTTTGCACATAGCGTGTGCATGCCCGACGAATACATGGCGCTGACAAGCGTGGCCTACGCGCCCTTCGGCCAGAAAATATCGCTGCCGGTGGGCGACAGCCGCACGGGCGAAATCTTCATCAACCAGCCGCTCGACAAGCTCATGGAGCAGGTGGAAAACGCCATCACCACCGGCCACGGCGTATGCTGGACGGGCGAGACCGGCGAACAGCTCTTCTCTTGGCAACAGGGAATGGCCATGCTCGCCGACGAGCGCAACACCGTAACCCAGGAGCAGCGGCAACAGGCCCTGGACCGAAGGCCCGACGGAGCCCTGCACAGCCTGGAACTGGTGGGGCTGGCACGCACCGCCGACGGCCGGAAATGGTTCGTGGGAAAGGATGCCCGCGGAACCGGCAACGCCATGGGCGGAATGGTCTGCATGAGCGAAAACTACGTCAGGGCCAAGACGCTGGCCGTATGGATGAGCTGGAAAGCATACTTCAAGGAGGACAATAAAACGAAAACCACGGGCAAGACGGCGGTTGACTGAGAAAAAACACCGTTTGGTCTAAATAATTTGCGGGCATGGGAGGAAACCCGTAGCTTTGCACCAAAATCAATCATCAACGACGCAGAAAGGCCGCGAAAGAGGCCGCGCCACTACCTAAAATTCACCGATATGAACGACTTGGAACAGCTGACAACTCTCTTCCGCCCCATCACGCTGGAAGAAATGAAGAGCGTGAAGCTGATGAACCGCATCGACACGAAGTTCGTCACCACCATCGACATGCTGAAGCGCCTGCTCGTGATGGCCAAGGACGACTACCGCATGCAACAGACCGACGGCGAGCGAAACCTGGAATACCACACCACCTACTTCGACACGCCCGACCTCAACATGTTTCGCGTTCACCAGTGCGGACACACCAACCGCCAGAAGCTGCGCTTCCGCACCTACGTCAGCTCGAACCTGCAGTTCATGGAGGTGAAGACCAAGAACAACCACGGGCGCACGAAGAAAAAGCGCATGGCGGTGGGCGACATGATGCTCGACGACGAGGCGAAGCTGGCATTTCTCAGCACCCACCTGCACTATGAGCCGCAGGAGCTGGCACCCGCCCTCACCAACCGCTTCCGCCGCATCACGCTGGTGAACGCCGCCATGACGGAGCGCCTCACGCTGGACAGCGGACTGTGGTTCCACAACGAGCGCACGGGGCAGGAACGCGCCATGGGCGAACTCGTGGTGGTGGAGGTGAAACGCGACGGGCTGTGCCCATCACCGGCCTTCGACATGCTTCGCGAGCTGAGAATCCATCCCCACGGCTTCAGCAAATATTGCATGGGCACCGCCCTCACCAACCCCGAGCCGGCCAGCAACCGACTGAAACCCAAGCTCAGGGATGTGGAGAAAATCATTCACGAAACACTCCTGTAGCCCGCCATTCACATTGATTATCAACCATTAAACCCATTACCTAATATGTTCGATTTCACTTTTTCCCTGGAGTATGCCCACATGCTGGTGCGCTTCCTCATCGCGGTGTTTTTCAACTGGCTCATCATCGACCGCCTGTATTACAAGAAGAGCCGACGCATGGAGTTCTACTTCACCTTCATGCTGATTTCCATTGCCATCTTCTTCCTGGTGTTCTTCATGATTTTCGTGCTTGAAGACATGAAGGGCAAGACGGGCATCGGCATCGGCATCGGCCTGTTCGGCATCTTCAGCATCATGCGCTACCGCACCGACACCATGCCGGTGCGCGAAATGACCTACCTCTTCCTGCTCATCTCGCTGAGCGTGGTGAACGCGCTGGCCTCCACCATGAGCATGGCCGAGCTGCTGGGCACCAATGTCATTGTGCTGCTGGCCGTGTGGGTGTGCGAACGGCACCTGAAGTTCCTGCCCTCAAAAATCATACAATATGACCGCATAGAGCTCATCAAGCCCGAAAGGGAGCAGGAACTCGTGGAGGACCTGGAAAAGCGCCTCGGAGTGAAGATTAAGAAAGTGGAAGTGGGAGGCATGGACCTGCTGCGCGACATGGCCGTGGTGAAAGTGTATTACGATGCTCCCGATGCCGAGCACAACAGCGTGGACAACCTGGTGAAACTGAAGTTTAATTGATAAACTCCTGAACTCCAATTAGAAGAACAAATTATGAGAAAACTTTTTGCAACCCTGCTGATGGCCGTCGCCCTGCTGCCTGCCTCGGCACAAGACGACAGCGAACTGGGCATGTGGCTCAGCGCCGCGGGACAGAAGAAAATCAACAAGCAGTGGAACGTGACGGCAGAGGCTGAATACCGCCTTCGCGAGAACCTGGGAAGCACCGACCGCTGGACGGTGTCGCTGGGCACCGCCTACAAGCCGGTGAAGTGGCTGAAACTCGACGCGGGATATAAATTCATGCGCGTGCTCAACGACGACAAGTCCACCATGAAGACCGACGGCGTTTCGCTATATCGTTGGGCGCCTGCCTACTGGAACACCAGGCACCGCCTGTGGGCATCGGCCACCGCCACGCTGCCCCTGGGCCGCCTCGACCTTTCGTTGCGCGAGCGCTGGCAATACACTTACCGGCCCTCGACAACCTATGAGCGCTACGACTTCGACGACGACGAATGGGAGGACAAGACGCGGAAAGGGGCCGCCAAGCACGTCGTGCGAAGCCGCCTGATGGCCGAATACGACATCCGCCATTGCAAGGTGGACCCCTTTGCCAGCGTGGAACTCTACAACGCCGCGGGAGGCCTGGAGAAAATACGCTACACCTTTGGGGCGGAATGGAAAATCTCGAAAAAGCAGGGACTGGAGTTCTTCTACCGTTATGTTGACAGCCACGATGATGACGAAACCAACCTCCACGTCATCGGGCTTGGCTATAAATATAAGTTCTAAAGCCTCCTAGGACTTCCTAGAGCTTCTAGAAAATCTAGAACTTCTAGAATATCTAGAAAATCTAGAGCTTCTAGAGTATCTAGAGCTTCTAGGCCAAGCCCAAAAAACCGGCCTCGCGGCAATTGCCGCGAGGCCGGTTTTTTTCTTAAATGATTTCTGCCTTAGAGCTTCGGTCCAGCGGCCACGAGAGCCTTGCCAGCCTCGTTGCCCTCGTACTTCACGAAGTTCTTAATGAAGCGTCCGGCCAGGTCCTTGGCCTTCTCTTCCCATGTGGCCACTTCGGCGTAGGTGTCGCGAGGATCAAGGATGTTGGGGTCAACGCCCGGCAACTCTGTGGGCACCTCGAAATCGAAGAACGGAATCTTCTTTGTGGGAGCCTTGTTGATGCTGCCGTCGAGAATGGCGTCGATGATGCCGCGGGTGTCCTTAATGGAAATGCGCTTGCCGGTGCCGTTCCAGCCGGTGTTCACCAGGTATGCGCGTGCGCCGTTGGCTTCCATGCGCTTCACCAGTTCCTCGGCGTACTTGGTGGGATGGAGCTCCAGGAAAGCCTGTCCGAAGCATGCCGAGAAGGTCGGCGTGGGCTCGGTGATGCCGCGCTCGGTGCCTGCCAGCTTTGCGGTGAAGCCCGAGAGGAAGTAGTACTTGGTCTGCTCGGGAGTGAGGATGCTCACCGGAGGCAACACGCCGAAAGCGTCGGCGCTGAGGAAGATGACCTGCTTGGCGGCGGGGCCTGCGCTCTTGCCGCGGATGGGCTGCACAATCTTCTCAATGTGCTCGATGGGATAGCTGACGCGGGTGTTCTCGGTAACGCTCTTGTCGGCGAAGTCGATTTTTCCCTCTGCGTCAACGGTGACGTTCTCAAGCAGGGCGTTGCGGCGGATGGCGTTATAGATGTCGGGCTCGCTCTCCTTGTCAAGGTTGATGACCTTGGCATAGCAGCCGCCCTCGAAGTTGAACACGCCGTTGTCGTCCCATCCGTGCTCGTCGTCGCCGATAAGCAGGCGCTTCGGGTCGGTGCTCAGCGTGGTCTTGCCGGTGCCCGAGAGTCCGAAGAAGATGGCGGTGTTCTCGCCCTTCATGTCGGTGTTGGCCGAGCAGTGCATGGAGGCAATGCCCTTCAGCGGCAGGAAGTAGTTCATCATGGAGAACATGCCCTTCTTCATTTCGCCGCCGTACCAGGTGTTGAGGATGACCTGCTCCTTGCTGGTCACGTTGAACACCACGGCAGTCTCGGAATTGAGGCCCAGCTCCTTGTAGTTCTCAACCTTGGCTTTCGATGCGCAATAGACGATGAAGTCGGGTTCGAACTTCTCCAGCTCTTCCTCAGAGGGGCGGATGAACATGTTTTTCACGAAGTGTGCCTGCCAGGCCACTTCCATGATGAAGCGCACGGCCATGCGGGTGTCAGGGTTGGCACCGCAGAAGCCATCGACCACGAAGAGGCGCTTGCCCGACAGCTCGTTCTGGGCCAGGGCTTTCACGGCCTTCCAGGTCTCCTCAGAGGCCGGGTGGTTGTCGTTCTTATATTCGTCGGAAGTCCACCACACGGTGTCCTTCGAGTTCTCGTCCATCACGATGAACTTGTCCTTGGGCGAGCGGCCCGTGTAGATGCCGGTCATCACGTTTACGGCGTTGAGCTCAGTGAGCTGGCCCTTGTCGAAACCCGTGAGGTCTTCTTTTGTTTCTTCTTCGAACAGCAGTTCGTAGGAAGGATTGTGCAACACTTCGGTAGTACCGGTAATACCGTACTTCTCCAATACTGACTTGTCAAACTTTGCCATAGTGCTTATAAAAATTTAAATAGTGATTTGGTCTTTTTCCTTTTTCGCATGCAAAATTACAAAATAATTCATAATTCATCGTTCAACATTTATACTTTTTTGCCCTATATATATGCGTTTTTTGGTTAAAGTTTTGAAAATCAGTGTGTGCCCAAACAGTTTTGCAAACTCCGCGTGGCAAAAGTCGCGGATTATTTGTATCTTTGCACCGTCGTGGGCACAATGGCCCGCAACTCCAATCCCAGTTTATAAGACCTCATAAAATCGCATACAAGATGAAAGTCATTAACCTGTCAGAACAAAACAGCGTGTTAAACATGTATCTCAGCGAGATACGCGACCGCAAGTATCAGCAGAACCGCCTGTTGTTCCGCAATAACATTGTGCGCATAGGCGAGGTGATGGCCTACGAGCTGTCGAAGACGCTCAACTATCGTGCCAAGACGGTGACCACGCCGCTGGGCAGCCTTGAAATGAACCATGTGAAAGACGACCTCGTGGTGGCCACCGTGCTCAGGGCCGGCCTGCCTTTCCACGAGGGCTTCCTCCATGTGTTCGACCATGCCGAGAACGCTTTCGTGTCGGCCTATCGCATGTACACCAACCGCGAGCACACCGAGGTGGGCGTGCATGCCGAGTATATGGCTGCTCCGGCCGTAAAGGGCAAGACGCTCATTATTGCCGACCCCATGCTGGCCACCGGGGGCAGCATGGCGGCCGCCTACGAGGCGCTGCTCAAGAACGGGCGGCCGGCTCAGGTGCACATTGCCTGCGTAATTGCCACTCCCGAAGGGCTTGACGTGGTGCGCGAGACGGTGGCACCGGGAACCACCGTTTGGTGCGCCGCCATCGACCCGGGGATGAACGAGCACAAGTACATCGTGCCAGGCTTCGGTGACTGCGGCGACCTGTGCTACGGCGAAAAGCTTTAGTTTTTTTAAAAGACTTAGCCCGGAGCGATGCCCCGGGCTAAGTTTTTTTTTATCTTTTTCTTAGGTTTTCCTAGGACTTCCTAGGTTTTCCTAGGATTTCCTAAACATTCCTAAAAATCTTCTTCGTCTTCCCAAAGATAGTCGTAACTGTTATAATCGGAATTAGTCTGAAAGTCGTCAGAGTCGAGGATTTCACTGCCACGGGCGCCCACGATTTCAGTTTCTTCGTCGCTGAAGACCGAGAGCACCAACATCACCCCGGTGTCGGGCATCAGGGTCACCTTAAAGCAGGTGGGGCTTTCATATTTTTTTTTCATAATCTTCCTGGCGCTTACTTAATGACAAATTTCTTTCCGTTGACAATATACACTCCGTGTTGCGGATTGCTCACGCGGCGGCCCTGCAGGTCGTAGATGGGCAGACCTGTCAGGTCTTCGGGCAATGTAACCACTTCATCGAGGCTGGTGGCTTCGCCTTCCGGTTCCTCATCGTCGAAGACATAGCTCACGCTGGAAATCTTTGCCTGAGCCTCGTCGGACAAGACGGCATAGCACTTGTTGTCGGGAATCTTGGTGCCGGCCTTCAGCTTGTAGAAGCCCAGGCCGGTGTTTTTGCCCACGGAGAGCACGTAGATGTTCCCGTCGCCAGCCTTCGCGCCATCTACAATTTCGATGTTTCCTCGCATTAAGCTGCCTTCCAATGCCCACATATCAGATTGCACGGGCAGGGGTTGCAACTTGTTTTCGGCGGCGGTATATCCGTCACACTCCAGGATGACAGGCGTGTTAGGCGGCACGATGCCGCTTTCAATCTCGAAGCACTTCACTTTATAGGAAACGTCGTCGCCCTCGCCAAACGCCATGAGGCTCTCATGGTTGATGTAATATGCCTTGCCGTCAAGCACCCGGTAGGGGAAGGTCGTGTAAAGTGTGGTATAGTATTTGTCGCCACGCTTCAGGAGCTGGTTGGGAGCAGCGCCAAAGTACCATTTGTCGATGTTTGCGCTGTTGAGCACCCGGATTTCCCATTCCGTCCTGGCATCGTTTATCGGTGAAAGGTCAGGAGTGCCGTTGTTGTCACGGAAATAGACGTCAATATCAACTCTACTCTCGGTATGAATGAATGAAATGGAATAGGTGCCGTCGTTCATGGGTTTGATATTAAGCGACTTCGTGGTGACGGTGGCAGTAGAGAAATGCCCAACGGTGGTGCTTTGCGACGTTATCCACGCATTCTTTAGCATTCCGCCATCGCTTGTTCCGGAAACGGTGAACACGCACCCAGGGTCGGAAATGGCTGTCGCCTCGTCGCACATTTCAAATGCGCCGTTAAACGAGCCAACGGGGTTTTGGGCATCACCATTGGAGGTATAGTTGGCTTTTTTCACCAGCTTGAGGTATCTGCCGGTGGCTTTGTTTCTCAAGAAGCAGTAATTCTCGGTGTTGGCCTGTGAGAAAACGGCCACATAGGTCACCACTTCATCGGTTACGGTGACGGTGATTTCCGGTTTGTCAGAAATATTGACACCATCCACTTCCCAATGGTCGAACGACCATCCGTTCATCTCGCTCATGTTAATGTTGGAGGCCACAAGGTGTACCTCATCGCCTACATCGAAATGTTCTTCCCGGATCACTGCCGAGCCCACACTTTCCTGCCCATCTTGTACTTTGGCGATAACAGAGCCGTTCTCCTTAAAATGTGCTGTGAAACCAAAAGTCTGGGCTGGAGAATATTCGTTGTGCCAAAGTAAAGTAATAATAAACCAAGCATCAGTAACTCGTCTGGCAGAAACACCTGAAGCACTCGTATTGTATGTCAAAGAAGTAGTTGGTGATGTGGATGTTGAACTTACGACTTCCCCTGTGTTATCGTTTGTCCAACGAAGGAAACGGAAACCGGAGGCAGGAGTGGCGTTCAGCGTAATAGAAGTGGAATTTGTTGATGAAGTAATTGTGGCCGGAAACACCTTGGTGCTGCTGGTTGCTTGACCGCTATTGTCCTGATTCAGCGCGTTGTAGTTCATATACACGGTTCCATTGCCCGTGGCATTAACTGTCAGTCTCGTATTAAAAGGATAATGGTCAGAACCATGCAATGCCGATGCCTGAAGCACTCCAAGCATCAATGCAGCCAACAACAACCCCCAACGAACCGGTCGTGTTTTTTTCATACTTTCTTTCATTCTTGTCTGTGATTTTTATATCGTAAATAGTTGCTGAAGCATCTGACCGCCAGGGCAGCCGTAATGAGCTGGTGGGACAGGTCGAGTTGAGAGAGGAACGGCGTGGCGGCAATGAAAGCCACGAGCACCGCCGTGTAGAACAAATAGATTTTGCCAAACCATTTCCGCCTGCCTAAGCAGAGCCAGAGGATGGCGGGCAGCGGGTTGAACGGTATGAGATACCAGTTCCAGACGTGTCCGAAGACGTCGCTGCCCCATAGGTTGACAAGCAGAGCGATGCCCGCCGCGGTCTGTCCGGCCAGGAGCAGGATGTCGAGGCATCGGGCAGCAGTCTTCAGCCGTCCTTTCCGTTCGGCCAGGGTGACCATCACGGCAACGGCCAGCAGCAGGCCAAATATGATGAGGGGCGTGGGTGCGGCCCCGTTTTTCGCTTGTTTCTCTTCTATCAGCCGGACATTCTTGCCGGTGAGCAAAGGGCGCGGAAGACTGTCGCCGGGACTGGTGAGGGTGGCGCGTTCCGCCTGGCTTTCCAGCATCTGCGGCGACATGCGTTGTTGCTGGCCGTAGTGCCCGCCGTAGTGGTTGCCGATGAGTGTTATAAACAGGAACTCGGCCCACGGCGCGTGGTGCGTGTAAACCCTGAGCAGGTCGCCGTTGTTTTTCAACATGTCCTCCTGCCACTGGCCCCAGTCGATTTCCTTGCCGCTGCATTGTTCCACCTTGTCGATGGCCACCGATGCACAATGGCTGAGCAGGGTGAAGCGGTGGGTGGGCCCTTCGGCCATGTCTTCGTCGAGCAGTCGCCACAACTCCTGTTTCTCTTCCCGCGCGAGGTTCAGCTCCTGTTGGCTGACGCCCCGCCCTTCCCCGCCCATCACTTCGAGGAATTCGTTGGTGGGCACTGCCATGTACCTGGCCTTTGCCTTTCCTGCCAGCAAGCGGGCATAGAAGAAACTGGTGCCCTCCACCTCGTAGGTGAACACATAGTCGAGGTTGTGCTGCGGACATTCCATGCGCAGGGCGGTGTGCCCGAATGCCGACCATGCACTTGCCGTTGGCGTGGTGGTGATGAGGCTTGCCGTTACGAACCCGCTGGTGTCGGCCGGTGCAAGGTCCTTGTCGCTTGCAACCACTCGCGTCGTAGCCACCAAAAGCAGGGCTGCGGCAACCATGCGGCGCAGACCAGTCACGAACAGTTCACTACACATATTTATATATATAGAACCCTTGCCGGTTGCTTTTCATGCAAAGAGCATACTCTTCCGACGTTGCAAAATTACAAAAAACTTGACAAACATATTATAGTTTCGTAATTTTTTTTTGCAAAAAGCATAGAATTTGATTTATTTCATGCCCCTCGGTTACATTTTCTTTGTTGAAAGATGATTATGGTGTAGTTACGCCACTTTTCCCCTCCATTCATGTAGCAAAGTGTTTACAACGGTTTGAAATGTTTGACGGCGTGTTGCAGACGGCATGATGTGATACGCCATAAAAATAAAATGATACATGGCGGCGGCCCCAGTTCGCCTATCTTTCGTAACTTTGCAAAAACATTACTCGACTTTCTCAAGTTGATGTAGTTCAGGAGTTACAGGAGTTCCGGAGTTCAGACAATACTTCCAGCCTCTGCAAACTGACGAAAAGGGAGTCTTCAGAACTATTGTCTGAACTCCTGTAACTCCTGAACTCCTGTA
>JAFVHN010000003.1 GCA_017474515.1 Prevotella sp.
GCCGTTCTGGCGAATTTGCAATTCGCCAGTAGTGAGTATAAGAATTTGTAATTCGCTTAAATACTGATTGCTTCGATGTTTTTTTCGAATTACAAATTCTTATACTCCTATCAGCCGAATTGCAAATTCGGCTGAACAGCGGTGGTAAGGTTTTGATTTTTCACGAATTGCAAATTCTTATACTCTTTGCAGCCGAATTGCAAATTCGGCTGAACGGCGTGCCGTGGAATGGCTTTCCTACGGCACTTTATGATTTTTTCAGCACTTTATGTCAGTGCGTTTTCCTGAACTCGTCGAGCTGGCGGAAGCAATGGCGGTTGATGATTTGTTGCAAGTCGCGGTCGGGGTTGTTGAGGATGCGGCGGCGGTGGTCGAAGACCATCATCTCGCCGTTCTCCGGCGTATAGGGTTGCCAGGCGGGAAGTGCGCCGATGTTGGGATTGCCGTTGTGAGCGAACTGTGCCCACGCGCTGCTCATGATGTCGGCCAGTTGCAGGTCGTCGTCGGTGGGGTGTGGGAGCTCGTTGGGCGAGTGGTGCAGGGTGTTAAAGCAGAATTTCAGTTCGTGCCCGTGTACGGAGCCGTTGTTCACCGGCGACCGCCATGTGAACATATATAAATAGGTGTCGGCCTGCCTCGAGGTGGCGATGGCATCGGCCGTGATGAGCGTTTTCGGGCGGAATAGCCAGTCGATGCTCACCAGGTCCTGCGGCGTGTGTCCTGGCCATGCCTTGTCGAAGGCGGAAATGTAGGCATCGGTGTCGCCGCCGAAGGTTTTCAGCAGTTGTTCGCGTGCCTCGCCGACGGTCATCTCGCGGTTGTATTGCAGGCGTTGCAGCTCGTTGAAGGTGGTGCCGATGAGGATGGGAATGTTCGACGAAATGTCGGCAAAGCCTGGTTGGAACGGCTGTTGCAGCAATGTTTCGCCGTCGGGCGTCGGCCCGAAGCCCCACATCATGGGCGTTCCCGGCTTTCGCGTGCCTATGCTGGCAGCCATGGCGCGTTGTCCGGCGTTGTAGAGTTCCTGATAGGGCACGTCGTTGATGCGTTCGAGCTCGTTCTCGCCGATGCCCAGCTCCTTGAGCACTGCTTTTCCGAGCGTCTGCGTCATTTCGTGGTTGTTCACGTTGAGTATGGTTCCGCTCATGATGATGGCCTTGTGGAACAGTCCCCGTGCTTTGGGCATGCAGAGCAGTGTGCCCACTTTCCCGCCGCCTCCCGATTCTCCGAAGACGGTGACGTTGTCGGGGTTTCCGCCAAAGTTCCGTATGTTGTCGCGTATCCATTCCAGGGCCTTCACGACGTCGAGCATTCCCACGTTTCCCGAGTACTTGTATTTTGGCGACACTGCCGAGAGGTCGAGAAATCCGAGGATGTTGAGCCTGTGGTTGATGCTCACCACCACCACGTCTTTTTTTGCCAGTTGCATGCCTGGGTTCCATGCCGACGTTCCCGAGTCGAAGCCTCCTCCGTGGAGCCATAGCATGACGGGCTTGTGGGCTTTCAGGTCTGTGGTCCAGACGTTAAGCACGCATGAGTTTTTCTCCGACATCTCATCTTCGCTGAGCTGTCGGCCCCCGGTCTGTTGCATTGCCTGCGGTCCCCAGTGGTCGCACGGCTTCACACCCTTCCACCGGTCGGGTGTCTGCGGCGGCATGAATCGTTCCACCTTGGCGTATGGAATGCCGAGGAAGGCCATTGTTCCCTCCTGGGTGATGCCACTTACTTTTCCGCTTTTGGTTTTCACCACCGTCAGATTGTCGCTTTGTGCCGTCGCCGTGGCGGTGGCGAGCAACAGGATTGCCAGGCAGAATGCCGTTCTTTTCTTGTTCATGGTTGAAATGTTTTGTTGTAAAGATATTTGCAAAGGTACGGAAAATAATTGGGACGGGGGCGGGGTGGGGGCTTTTTTTTCTTTTTGCGGGAAGGGGTGGAAACGGGAAACGGCAAGGCAACGATGTTGCCACATAGTGGAACACAAAGAATGGAGAGAGGGTGTTTTGCATAAAAATGCGCATAAATGTAACGGAAAGATGCAAATTTAGGGTTAAACATGCGCTTTTTTGTAAAAATATTTTGTTAATTGAAAACATTTTAAGACCTTTGCAACCGAAAATCATCCATTTATCGCCTTTGGGCGAACAGACATTCAACAAGAGCAACATGGCTGAACAATTAGAAGTGAAAGAGCTGGACCAGGTTGTGGTCCGCTTTTCCGGCGACTCCGGCGACGGCATGCAGCTGGCCGGAAACATTTTTTCCACGGTGAGCGCCACCGTGGGCAACGGTATTTCAACATTCCCCGACTATCCCGCCGACATTCGCGCCCCGCAAGGTTCGCTGACGGGTGTGAGCGGTTTTCAGGTGCACATCGGTGCCGGCACGGTATATACCCCCGGTGACCTCTGCGACGTGCTGGTGGCCATGAATGCCGCCGCGTTGAAGACGCAGCTGCGCTATGCCAAGCCGCAGGCCACCATCATCATCGACACCGACTCCTTCGGCCCCAGCGACCTGAAGAAGGCCGCCTTCCAGACCGACGACTACCTTGGCGAAATGGGCGTGGACCCCGACCGCGTCATCCAGTGCCCGCTCACCACGATGGTGAAAGCCTGCCTGGCCGACAGCGGCCTCGACAACAAGGCCGTGCTGAAGTGCCGCAACATGTTCGCCCTGGGCCTGGTGTGCTGGCTCTTCAACCGCGACCTGAGCCTGGTGGCCAATTTCCTTCGCGACAAGTTCGCCAAGAAGCCCGCCATTGCCGAAAACAACATCAAGGTGGTGCAGGCCGGTTTCGACTATGGCCACAACACGCACTCGAGCGTTCCCGCCACCTATCGCATAGAGTCGAAGAACAAGGTTCCCGGCCGCTATATGGACATCACCGGCAACAAGGCCACCGCCTACGGACTGATGGCCGCCGCCGAGAAGGCCGGTCTGCGCCTTTATCTTGGCTCTTACCCCATCACGCCGGCCACCGACATCCTTCACGAGTTGTCGAAGCATAAGTCGATGGGTGTCATCACCGTGCAGTGTGAGGACGAAATCAGCGGAGCCGCCTCCGCCATCGGTGCCGCCTTTGCCGGAGCATTGGCCGTCACCTCTACTTCCGGGCCGGGCGTGTGCCTGAAGTCGGAGGCCATGAACCTGGCCGTCATCGACGAGTTGCCGCTGGTCATTGTTGACGTGCAGCGTGGCGGTCCCTCCACGGGCCTGCCCACAAAGAGCGAGCAGACCGACCTCTTGCAGGCCCTTTACGGCCGCAACGGCGAAAGTCCCATGCCCGTCATTGCCGCCTTGAGCCCCACCGACTGTTTCGACGCCGCCTACGAGGCATCGCGCATCGCCCTTGAGCACCTTACGCCCGTCATCCTGCTCACCGACGCTTTCATTGCCAACGGTTCTGCGGCCTGGAAACTGCCCACCATGGACACGTTGCCGCCCATCCGTCCCCATTATGCCACTCCCGAAATGAAAGGCAACTACACACCCTATCGCCGCGACGAGGCCACGAAAGTGCGCTACTGGGCCATTCCCGGACAGGAGGGATATGCCCACATCCTGGGCGGACTGGAGAAAGACGGCCGCACGGGAGCCATCAGCACCGACCCCGAGAACCACGACCTCATGTGCCGGCTCAGGGCAGAGAAGGTGGCACGCATCAGCGTTCCCGACCTCACCGTGCAGGGTGACGCCGACGATGCCGACCTGCTCATCGTGGGCTTCGGCAGCACCTACGGCCACCTGATGAGCGCCTTGGAAGAGCTCAGGGCCAAAGGCTACAAGGTGGCCCAGGCGCAGTTCCGCCACATCAACCCGCTGCCGAAGAACACCGCCGAGGTGCTTGGCAAATACAAGAAAGTGGTGGTGGCCGAGCAGAACCTCGGGCAGCTGGCCGCCTACCTGCGGTCGAAGGTCGATGGCTTCGTGCCCTTCCAGTTCAACCAGGTGAAGGGTCAGCCGTTTGTGGTCAGCGAGCTGGTGGAGAATTTTGAAACACTTCTGAAAGCCCCCTCTTCGGCAGTTTGACAATATAAAAAATTAGAAACCAATAAAGCGCAATTATATGAATAGCAAAACGATAGAAGCCCCCACGGGAGCAATAGCAGGGGCTTTCACGGCTTCCGATTATAAGAAAGGGCAGCCACGCTGGTGCCCTGGCTGCGGCGACCACTTCTTCCTGGCCTCGCTCCACAAGGCCATGGCCGAGGTGGGTGTTGCTCCGCACAACATGGCCGTCATCAGCGGCATCGGGTGTAGCAGCCGCCTGCCTTACTATGTCAGCACCTATGCCATGCAGACCATCCACGGGCGTGCGGCGTCCATTGCCACGGGTGCAAAGGTTGCCAATCCCGACCTCACCATCTGGCAGGTGAGCGGCGACGGCGACGGCCTGGCCATCGGCGGCAACCACTTCATCCATGCCATGCGCCGCAATATCGACCTGAACATGATATTGCTCAACAACCGCATCTACGGCCTTACCAAGGGCCAGTACAGTCCTACGTCGCCCCGCGGCTTCGTCAGCAAGTCGAGTCCCTACGGCACCGTGGAGGACCCCTTCCGCCCCGCTGAGCTCTGCTTTGGCGCACGCGGAAAGTTCTTCGCCCGAAGCGTGGCCACCGACAATGCCGAAACAGTGAGCATCCTCAAGGCCGCCTATCACCACAAAGGTGCCGCCGTGTGCGAGATTTTGCAGAACTGCGTCATCTTCAACAACGGCTGCTACGACCCCGTTTACACCAAGGAGGGCCGCAAGCAGAACTGCATCTATGTGCGCCACGGCGAGAAGCTCGTCTTCGGGCCCAACAACGAATACGGACTGGTGCAGCAGGGCTTCGGGCTGAAGGTGGTAACCATCGGCGAGGACGGATATACGCTCGACGACGTGCTGGTGCACGACGCCCATTGCGAGGACGACACCCTGCAGCTGAAACTCGCCATGATGGACAACGAGCACGGCTTCCCCGTGGCCCTCGGCGTCATTCGCGACGTGGAGGCTCCTACCTACAACGATGCCGTTCACCAGCAGTTGGCCGACGTGGCCGCTCAGAAGAAGTACCACAATTTCATGGAACTGCTCGAAACAAACGACACCTGGGAGGTGAAATAACTTCGCCCCGCACATCGTTTACATCATAAAAAACTCCCCGTTTATCGCGCATAAACGGGGAGTTTTTGGTTGAACATTCAGCTTTGTGCAAGCGACCGATTTTGTCAAGATTTTTCATGGTTTTTGGCTTGCTCCAAAAGGTTTGACCGCAAATTGAGGGGAGAAATCTTCAAGATCTCTCCCCTCAATCTTCAAAATCTCTCCCCGAAATTTGCGGTCAAACTAAAGGGATTTTGCAAACCTTTGATATTCAATAAATTACAAAGGTTATGTAAAAATGTATATTTTGTCAAGATTTTTTACCATTTTTTATCCACCCCTCTACCTGTCGCAGGAAGAAGAACGGGGGCGGGAGTTTGGTTGCCCTATGGAGCCATGCCGTTGGTTTTGGAAATTTCGCGGTAGAGGGTTTCGAGTTCGTCGTACCACGGTTGTCCGAAAAGGCGTACGAGCGGCCCCCGCAGGAAATGGTGCAGGGGAATGTTGAGGCGCCGTCCTTTCTCGCGAGCGTCCTTACAGATGTCCCAGCGGTGGTAGTTCAGTCCCACGGTGCCGTCGCGGAAACGTTTCATGCGAATGGGGTACAGTGCGCAGCTGATGGGTTTGTGGCAGGCGGTGCGCCCCTGGCCCTGTGCCTGTTCTATGGCGCAGAGGCAGCAATGGCGGATGGTGCGGCCAGAGTCGCGGTCCGTCAGGTCGCCGTAGGTGGTGAACACGCAGTCCTTGCCGTTGACAATGCTCGTGACGAGGTCACCCTCCTGGTCGATATAGGCCACGCCCTGCTTGTCGATGACCAGCAGGGCCTCTGGCGACAGGCTGTTGCGGAAGGTGTCGGCGGCGTCTTCTATGTCGAGAATCTCGTCGGTGGTGACGGGCGCACCGGCATCGCCTTCTATGCAGCATGCGCCTTTACATTTCTCGAGGTCGCAGCAGAAATATTCGGTGAGGATGTCCGAGGAAAGAAGGACATCGCCCACTTGTAGGATGGGTGGAATAGGCATTTTTATTTAGTATGGATTGTGCGTAAATTTTTTACTTTTCATTTTTAACTTTTCACTCTTCACTTTTCACTTTTACTTTTCCCTCTTCATTTTTCACTTTTCACTTTTCACTTATCACTTTTCATTTTTCCCTTATCACTTTTCCCTTATCTCACCAAACGATGGGTTCGAGGTTGTTTTGCGTGAGGTATTGGTTGCATTGTGAGAAGTGGTGGCAGCCGAACCAGCCGCCGCGGTTGGCGCTGAGGGGCGAGGGGTGTGCAGCCTCGAGCACAAGGTTGCGGCTGCGGTCAATCATCCAAGCCTTTCCGCGTGCAAAGCTTCCCCATAACATATATACTATGTGCGAGCGTTCGCGTGCCAGGGTTTGAATGACGGCGTCGGTAAAGGTCTGCCATCCTGCCCTCGAGTGGCTGTTGGCCAGATGTTCGCGCACGGTGAGCGTGGCGTTGAGCAGCAGCACGCCCTGCCTTGCCCATCTCACCAGGCTCCCGTCGGGCGGCATGGGCGTTCCAATGTCGTCGGCAATTTCCTTGAAGATGTTGATGAGCGAGGGCGGCATGGCCACTCCGGGTTTCACCGAGAAGCAGAGCCCCTCGGCCTGTCCGCGCTCATGGTAGGGGTCCTGGCCAATAATCACCACTTTCACGTTGTCGAAGGGGCAGAGGTTGAAGGCATTGAAGATTTCGCGGCCCGGCGGGAAGCAGGTGGCGGTGCTGTATTCCTGGCGTACGAAGGCGGTGAGCCTTTCAAAATAGGGCTTGTCGAACTCCGTCTGTAGGCGCGATTGCCAGGAGGGGGCGATTTTTACGGTCATGGTTCTTTCTTGGGGTTGAGGGTTTTACCAAAAGAGCCACCGCAGGGGATGCGGTGGCTCCTGATTGTGAAACGGGGGGATGGCGGGTTATTTCACCACGACCTTCTGTCCGTTGCGGATGTAGAGGCCCTTTGCCTTCGGGCGGGCGTTGAGCTTCTTACCGTCGATGGAGTACCAGTTGCCGTTGCCCTCAGTGGCATTGACCTCGGTGATGGCCGTCGGAATGTCGAGGGGCTTGGTCTGGAAGGTGAGGACGTCAGAGAAGTCGGTCTTCACGCCGTCCCATTCGCTGCGCACCCTGACCTCGTAGATGGCCTCTGCCTCCAGTTTGGTCAGCTTGACGTTGTTCTCCGTTGTGGTAATGGTTGTCCACTCGTCCGCGTCTCTCTTAGTAATAATGACCTCGTCGATGACCAGCATGTACTGGTCGGTGCAGTTGTAGTGGCGGATGGCCACGTATCCCTGTCCGTCGAACTGGCTGAGGTCAGCGTTGAACTGTCTCCATCCGCCCGACGTCATGGTCCAGCTTTTCACTTCCACATAGCTGTCTAAGTCCTCCGGGTCGTCGCTTGTCGATACAAAGACTCCGAACACATCTGCCGGGTACGAATTGTCAGCCGGTTGTGCCCAGAAACTTATTGTTCCTCCGAGGTCCACCTTTGGTGACACAAGCCAGTTGTCGGGCGTCAGTTGGCCGATGTAGTTGATGAATGAGCCGCTCAGTGCCGAGACGTTGCCTTCATACACCTTGTTGCTCATGTCCTCATAACCTTGGTATTGTGAGAATTCATAGAGGGAGGCGGTGGTCATCCAGGGATAAGAGTCGCCGTCGGCGTCGATATTCGTCCAATTTTCGAGTTCGTTCTCGAAGCCGTCGTAGAATTCAAGTCCAACCTTTCTGTATTGGATGTCGTAGCTCTTACCTGTTCCTGTCCAGCTGACGTCGGCAGAGTTGTGGGTGGTTTCTGCTGCCAGGTCAGTGGGCACGATATTGGCCTCCTGTGTGGTGAAGCTTGTAGTTGCCCACTGGCTGAGGCCGTCATTGCCGTAGTTGCCCTGCACCTGCACGATGTAGGTTGTCTGCGGTGTCAGACCGGTTATCTGGTATTGCGTGTTGTTGGTGGTGGCTGTTGTCCAGTCGAACGATTCGTAGTCGATCCCGGATGTTTCTATGTATCCGCGGATGAGCCAACCACAGCTTTGCGAAGTTATGTTGCTGATTAAATCCCATCCCTCATCAGTCAGTATCCACTGGTTGTTGGGTTCGTTGTCGTCGATGAAAGGCATGACATAGGTTCCCGTCTCAGTGAGCGTAATCCAGAGGTTCTCACCAGGAGTGATTGCCAAGGGTTCTCCCATCGTCGCCTCGTTCATGGTCACTTCGTGCCATCCATCCGTTCCCATCGGTGTCACTGTGGCGGTGTAGATGAGCGTTCCGGGAGCGTCGTCGCCGCCACTGTAGATGTTAAGGGTGAAGTCCTTCTTGTTGTATTGCTGGAGTTCATAGATGGCCACCTTTATCAGTTGGTTTGCAGTTACCATTTCTCCGGGATACATCACGCCCCAAGTGAATGTGCCTTCGCTACTGCTTCCAACGCCAGACTCGTTTACTGCTTTATCGTTATCATACTGCAGCCATCCAAATTCGCAACCTTCGGGTATTTCCGCTAAGCGCACGTTGTAGCTCTGTGCCTGGGCCGACCACGTCAAGGTGGCGTCCTGGGTTCCTGCGTCCACGGTGAGGTTGGTGGGCGCGGGCGCGGGCTCTGTAGTGGTGAAGGTGAGCAATTCGCTCCACTTAAAGATGTTCTCGTCATCAGGACATACCCTCACGCTATAAACTGTCTCGGGCAAGAGGTCGGGAATGGTGAAAGGCTTATAAGTGGTTTCGTAGTAAACGATTAGCTCATTGTCTTTCCACACCTCAATGATCCATTTTGTGGCCTCTCCGTTCTCGGTCCAGTCGAGCACGGCGCTGCGTGGGCCAATCTCTGACACGGCGAGGTCGGTGGGTGTGCGCAGCCCGGAGACACGGCAGTCAACGGTGTAGGTGGCGATGACATAGCCGTTCGCCCAGTCTGAGGCACCTCCTTTTTCAATTTCCGCTATCACGTCTTCATCGGGTGAGGTGATGGTGAACGAACATTCACCGGAGTAGCTGCCTTTCACCCATACGAAGTTGACCTCGCGGCCTGCCACCACTTCAATGTCCACGCTGGCTGTTTTGTAGATATGCTCGCTGGAGAGACTTTCAATGGTTGCCGTGCCGAAGACGTGGCCGGTCAGTACGTCCACCACCTGAATGGCGTTGCCGTTCCATCCGTCGCCGTAGCTGTCAACGAGGTCGAGCGTGACGAAACACTTTTCACCTGTTATCTCCGTCATGAACTTGACGGGGACTGTCCAATCGCTGGTGCCGTTGTTGTTCTTTGCGCGCACTTTCACCTCGTAATTTGTTCCTGACTGCAGGTTGGTGAGGGTGTAGGGGTTGGTGACGTTTTCAATGACTTCATCGTTCACCATGAGGTCCCAGGCCGGTTCGTCAGACGTCCAGCTCACCACGGCCGAATTGTCAGTGATTTCGCTGACATTGAGACTGGTGGGCTTTATGCACTTCGGGGCCTCGCCCGGCAAGTAGGAGATGGTGGTCTTGGGCAAGAATTGGAAGAAGTTCAGCGTGGTGTCGTATCCTCCAATGGCGGTATTGCTTTGTGTGGACACTCCATGCCATGTGCTTGTGAGAAAACCGGCCTTTTCTGTCTGTTCGATGCCAATGAGGAGGTTGTTGCCCTGGTATTGGTAAGGAGTGTCGAAAGAAATCGTCATTTCGTAATCGGAGATATAGAGCGTGCCTTCATAGACGTTTTCCATCGTGCTCCAGTCAATGAGGGTTGGCGAATCGCCGGTGAACGCCGTTTCGTTGGTTTCTGCCAGATAGACCTTGAACGTTGCTTGCTTGCTCTCAGTGTTCCAGCTGACATTTTGCTGTTGGGCATGGAATGTGAGCTTGTGAATATTGGCGAACAGTATGTCTTGCAGGCTGCTGGAGGGAATGATGAACTGGCTTCTGGTTAAATTGTCGCAGTAGTAGCCATAAACAGGCACGTAATCGTTGGTGGTTTCGGTGGCGTCGTTGACAATCAAATAGTAGAAGCTGGTGGGCCTGAATGCCACGGTTTCGCTCCAATTGCCATAATCGCTGTTAACCCATGGGGCCACCTGGACATAGTATTTTGCCTCGGGAACAAGGTCGGTTAAAGTTAAAGAACTCTCCCCGATGTAAGTAATCTTTGGACTGTTTTCTTCGCCTTCCATCCAGTATTTTACGGCCCATTCCGTGGCATAGCCGTTCTCGGTCCAGGAAATCATCGCCCGTGTGCCGTCGTTGGGCCAAGGCTTGACGGTAACATTGGTCGGTGCGGGATTCTCCATCAGAGTGGTGAAGGTGACATTAATGTACAGGCTGTATGGGTTGGCCTGGTCGTTCGTGTTTATCGACCGCACCCTTGCGTTGTAGGTGGTTTGGGGGGCTAAGTCAGACAGGGTGAGGCTATACTGCGTTGTGGGCTGCCCCGTCAATGTCCATTCCGTTTCGTCGGCCCTTTTATATTCCACGCTGAAAAGTCCTGTGCCGTCTTCCCATGTCAAGGTGGCATCGCAGGGCTTGATGTTGATGGCTTTCAGGTTGTGTGGTATGGGCACGCCGGTCGTGTTGGGCGTGTAGTCGAAGGTGGTCTTGGGGATGAAGTCGGCCTGTGTGGCGCTGGTCACGGCGTCCAGGCTGGTACCGTTGCGCCCGTAAATGGACGCTCCCGTGACGCCTTCCCCCCAGAACATGATGGATTTCCAGCCAGTATCCTCGGTGTTCTGAACGCCGATGAGCAGGTTGCCGCCTGTGTAGAGATAGGGGTTGTTGAACACAATGGTGACCTTGCCGCCTGAGCCGTCTTGCACGAATTCGAGATAGCCCGTGAACACGGTGGTGCCGGTGGCGATGTCCTCAAAGGCGGAGATGGTGGTGTAGTCCACTTCCTTGAGGAAGATGTCGGCCGAGCTGACGGTGGTGTAGGGGATGTTGTTACCATTGGTGTAAAAGGTGATGCTGTTGATACGGCCTCCTGTCATTTCCTGCAGGTCGGCGGCTGGGATGACGACCTGGCTTTTGGAGAAGTCGTCGAAATAATAGACGTTAATCGGCACTTTGTTGCTTGTCGCGGTGCCGTCATGCACGGTGAGCTCGTTGCCCCAGGAGGCAACGGAGAACAGGGCGAGGAGCATGCTTAGCGTGAGCCTCGACAGGGTTCGTTGGTGTAATAAATTTTTCATGTTGATAATGTTTATGGGTTAGAATGTGCAAATATACGCATTTTTTAGGACAAATTATTGTTTTTCCTCATTTTTTTTTCGGCGGCACTGGTTTTTCTAAAGCTTCTGGATTTTCAAGATTATCTGGAGTTTTTAGATTTTATAGAGTTTCCAGGATTTTGTAAAGATTTTTCATGGTTTTTTGGTCTTCCCAAGAAGCTTGACCGCAAATTTCGAGGAGAGATCTTGAAGATTGAGAGGAGAAATCTTGAAGATTTCCCCCCGAAATTTGCGGTCAAACTTTGGTCGATTTTCAAACTATTGATAATCAATGATTTACAAAACCTGCGAAAAATGCCTCGTTTTGTCAAAATTTTTTACCAATTTCTATTCATGTAGTTATCCTAGGAAAACCTAGGAAATCCTAGGAAGCCCTAGGACAAAGAAAAAAGCCACCGCCCGGTGTGTGGGCGGTGGCTTTTAAAAGAGTTATGGCGGTGGCGGGTTATTTCACCACGACCTTCTGTCCGTTGCGGATGTAGAGGCCCTTTGCCTTCGGGCGCTCGTTGAGCTTCTTGCCATCTACCGAGAACCAGTCGCCGTTGGCGTCGCTGTTGACGTTGACGATGCCGGTGGGCACGTCAGTTTCTGGGGCGTTGGCATCCTGGTCGATGTTCAGGCCGAGCTTTGGCAGCAGCGGCATCACTGCCGTTGCTTCCTTGGCCTCCACTGGCAAGCCGACGAGGTTCTTTGTTGCGGAGAAAACAATTCCGTTTTCGCCCACTTCCATGAACGCACCTTCTCCCGGAGCCAGTGTCACAATGTTGTCATAGGCTGTCCATCCGTTGTCGGTCAGTTTATAGAAGGTGGCATCGACCAGATAACCGTTTTCATTCAGGAAGCATACATAAGCGGTGCTGGTGAACGGATTGCCGACGATTCTCCATCCGTTGAAGGGAGCCTCTGATTCTTCAAACGTAATTTCGTTTGTTTTTTGCGCTTCCGACTTCGGGGCACTGCCGGTGAAGGCCAGCGTGATGTCGTTGCTGTTGCCATAGAAGAATCCAAAACCAGGATTGATGTAGAATTGGTTGTTGTCGTTGAACACGCGCCACTCTTCCTCGAATGACGGGTCGAAGTCATAGAAGTTGCTGCCTTCTGCCAGCAGTCCGTTCTCTACCGAGGGCTCGTCCTCGCTGAACGAAGAGAGCAGGTAGTTCTTCCCTGCGGTCACCTCTTTCTCCAAGGTCACAAAGAGCTCCTCGGTACTTGAAATCAGTTCTCCGCCGTCCTTGATGGTGATGTATGCGTTTTCGTTCAGAATGATTTCTTTGGCTTCGGCCACATATCCCGAAGGCACGGTGACGGGAGCGTTGATGGCAACGGTTGATTTGGGATGGGGCAGTTCGTTGGTATTCCAGTTGGAGGCCACGTTCCAGTCGCCTTCTTTAATGAATACACCGCCCAGGGTGGTGAAGGCGTAAGGTGTTGACCATTTGGCATCCTCACATTCTGCTGACTGCACCTGGAATTCATAGTTGGTGAAGGGCGTCAGGCCTTCGATGACGTAGGAGGCTCCGGCCACATCGTTGACTGTTGTCCAGGGCGAAGCGGTGATTTCCTCTGTATTCACAAACACTCCGAACACTTCGTCGGCATAATCTGGATCCATGGCGCGTGCCCATACGGTAAGGGTGCCTCCCAGGTTGATATAGGGCGTGACGAGCCAGTTGTCGGGAGTCAATGGACCAACATCGTTCAAATAGCTGAATGAATAAACTAAATTCTGCGGGCTGTGGGCTAAGGAGTTGCCCTGGCTGTCCGCACCAGCCAAAGGATAGTAGATCCATTTTTGGCCGTCGCCGTCGTAGTCGTTGTTAATCCATCCTTGTGGCATTCCGTTTTCGAAGTCCTCAAGGAATACCTGCTCGTTGCCGATTTGCAGGCTGATGTCGTCGATGCAGAGTGCATATTGGTCGGAGCTGTTGTAGTGGCGTATGGCGATGTGTCCCTGCTGTCCGGCATACTGGCTGAGGTCGAAGGTGTAGGCCACGTATTCACCCGTGGTGGTTACATCCTCACCCACCTGCTGGAAGTTGTCGGGATTGACTCTGATTGCCGGCCTGTACCTTATGTTGTAGTTTTCGGCCCAGCCTTCCCAACACACGTCGGCACTGATGTCTGTTACCGTTGCTGCCAGGTCAACAGGTGCCGTGCAGGACGTTATCGAGCATTCCACGGCGTGTTCGGCGATGATTTGGCCGTTTGTGTATGCACTGGCGGTTACTCTGTCAATATCGGCGATGATTCCTCCCGACGGACTGGTGATGACAAATGAACACTCGTCGGGGTAATTGCCTTTGACCCAAACGAAGTTAATGTCAAAGCCGTCGGGCACCTTGATGTCGACGCTGCCCGTGGAGCCACTGGTGAGGGTTGCCTCTCCGAGGAAAAAGCCATCAGAAGTCATCACCTGTATGGCGTTGCCGCTCCATCCGTCGCCATAACTGTCTGTAAGGTCGATAGTGACAAAGCACATTGTTTCAGAAAGGTCGGTGGTGAAGGTGACGGGCTTTGACCATTCGCTGGTGCCGGAATTGTTATGGGCGCACACCTGCACGGTGTATGTGGTGCCCAATTCCAGGTCTTTAAGAACGTAGGGGTTGGCGACGTTCTCAATGATTTCCTGGTTCACCATGAGGTCGAATGCCGGTTCGTCGGATGTCCAGCTCACCAATGCCGTTCTTCCGGCTTCATAGGTTACAGCCAGGTTGGTGGGCGTGATACAAGCCGGTTTCTCTCCCGGTTGGAAGTTGAAGGTGGTCTGAGGCAGGAAATGCATAAAGTTCACCGATGTGCCATATCCGCCGATGGCCGGGCTGATGTCTTCTCCCGTGCTTACGCCTTTCCAATAACAATTATTATAAGCAGCAGACACGGTTTGTTCGAAACCAACGAGGAGGTTCCCGCCCATGTATTGGTAGGGATTGTCGAAGGTAACCACCATCTGGTAGTCCACAATGGCGAGGGTGCCTTCATAGACGTTTGTCATGTTGGCCCAGTCGTAGAGTGTGGCTTTGGTGCCCGAGAAGGAGGTTTCGTCCACTTCTGTCAGGTACACCTTGAACTGTGGCAATGTGCCGTCGCTCTTCTTCCAATCAATATTCTGCTGCTGTGAATAGAAGACGAGTTCCTGTATGTTGCCGTACAACATGTTTGAAAGGTTCTCGGCGGGAATGATGAACTGGCTCTTGGTGAGCGCGTCAACATAATAGCCATAGACGGGCACATAGTCGTTGGTGCCGGTGCCCTCGTTGACGGTGATGAAATATTTGTTGCTGGGGGTGAATTCAACGGTTTCGCTCCACTCGCTGTGTTCGTCGCCACTGACGGAGCGCACCTTGGCATGGTAGGTGGTTTCGGGAGTGAGATCCACCAGCTCGTATGACGTGGTGGTGGCGGTGAACAGGTGTGTGGCAATTTCCTCCACTGCTATTTCCCAATTCTCAGCCTCGCCGTTCTCTGTCCATTCGAGCAGGGCCTTGGAGCCGTCGCCCAAGGTCAGCGTGGCCGTCAGGTTGGTGGGCGCCGGCCACCTCGGGGCTGTGGTGAAGGTAATGATTCGCCTGAGGCTGGTGTTGCCCTCATCGTCAACAGCCTCCACAGCAGCCTCGTAGGTGGTGCTGGGTTCCAGGAAGTTGACGGTCAGGCCGGTGGTTTCCATCTGTCCGGCATTCATCGTCCATTCCTCTACTCCAGCCTTCCTGGTGTACACGTTGTACTTAAGTCCCTCGCTGCCTTCCCAGAACAAAGAAACCCGGTTGTATTTAATGTCCGTAGCACGGAAATTCGTTGGAA
>JAFVHN010000038.1 GCA_017474515.1 Prevotella sp.
GACCCCTCCTGTGTCCTTATGCTTATCAGTACCCACCCTCTTTCCGATGCCGACGAATGCCAGCGCAGAGTGGTAGACACGATATACAAGCCTATGCAGGCAGAGGAGGTATAACTCTGAACCATCATAAATTCCAATTTATCGGACTGCTATTTCATATAGCAGCTGCCTATCTCGACATCCCTTGCTGGTATTTCTGTATTCGTCCATCATATCTGCCATCGGCAATGTCGTGGACTTCATGGTCGGCACGTCTCAGTTCGTTAGCGTTGAACCTGCCCAAGGTGCTTGCCAGCCAGACAAACCAGTCTGCCACTTGCTTCAGAGTAGCACTTGCCAGTTCGGAAAACATCTTCAGGTATTGCTTGATGGCGTATGACTCGTTGTCCCAGAAGATGTCGCCGTGCTTGCCGCCTCGACCGCCGAAGCCTGAATAGGCAAAGTCTTGGATGGCTTTGATGCAGAACTGCAAGCCCTCGGCAATGCGGTAGATATAGGCAGACATGGCAAAGGACATCGGGGCTTGCCAGTTGCCACGCTCCTTGATGGTGAAGAATTCATGTGGAACGAGATTATCACGTCCGCAAGCGGAAAATGGTGAAAAAGTAAAAAGGAAAACGTTCTTGCCGCTTTAATTGCCGTGCGCCTTGGGAAGCCTGTTGTGAACAGGTTTCCCGAACGGTTTCATATTCTTAGAATAGGGAAACTTGGATAAAAATATGAAAAAAAACCACCCATTTGCAGCTATTTGAAAAATAATGTGTAATTTTGCAGGCTCAAAATGGACAGTACAGAACTTCTGCGACTCAAACAGCGCTATAACATCGTGGGAAACTGCGATGAGTTGAACCGCGCACTCGACGTTGCCATACAGGTGGCGCCCATCAAGGCCAGTGTGCTCATTGAAGGTGAAAGCGGAGTGGGAAAGGAAATCATTCCACGAATCATCCACGACAATTCGCCGCGCAGACGCGAAAAATATTTCGCCATCAACTGCGGGTCCATTCCCGAGGGAACCATCGACAGCGAGCTCTTCGGACATGTGAAAGGCTCATTCACGGGGGCCATCAGCGACGCACCCGGATATTTCGGAGTGGCCAACAAAGGCACGCTGTTCCTCGACGAGGTGGGCGAACTGCCTTTGGCTACACAGGCCAGGCTGCTGCGTGTGCTCGAAACGGGCGAATACATTCCCGTGGGAGCCACCGAAGTGAGGAAAACCGATGTCAGGGTGGTGGCGGCCACCAACGTCAACATGAGGCAAGCCATCATTGACGGGCGTTTCCGCGAAGACCTCTACTACAGGCTCAACACCATCTCCATACAGATGCCGCCGCTGAGGGAAAGGGGCGAGGACGTGGTGCTGCTGTTCAGGCTCTTTGCCATGCAGATGGCCGAGCAGTACAGGATGGAGAAAGTGGTGCTCACCGAAGAGGCCAAGAAAAGGCTCATGCAATATAAATGGCCGGGAAACATCAGGCAGCTGAAGAACATCACCGAGCAGATTTCCATTCTCAGCAAAGAACGGGTGATAACGCCCGAGGTGCTGGAAAAGTATATTCCGCAAGACCTCGAAAGCACCATGCTGGCACCCATCCCCCAACAGGGAAACTCGGGGCACCACTATGAGAGTGAGCGCGAAATATTGTTCAAGATTCTCTATGAACTCAAGGGGAACGTGTCGGACCTGAGAAAAGAGATGAACGGACTGAGAAAACAAATCGACGAAGCCGGACAGGCAAGGTTCG
Organism: Prevotella sp.; assembly: GCA_017474515.1. Taxonomy (GTDB): domain Bacteria; phylum Bacteroidota; class Bacteroidia; order Bacteroidales; family Bacteroidaceae; genus Prevotella. The sequence continues at coordinate 1,749 of JAFVHN010000038.1, forward strand.
TGCAGCCCCAGCAACCGGCATCCATGCCCGCCGCCTTCTTCGGAAATCCCGAGTCAGGTCCCATTGACTATGGCACACAGGAAAACACCATGGACGCCGTGGCCGAGGAAATAAAACCCGACAACGACAACCTCAACCTTGAGGACAACAACAGGCAGCTGCTCATCATGGCTTTGGAGAAATACGGGGGAAACAGGAAAAAAGCCGCCGACGAACTCGGCATCTCCGACCGCACGCTCTACAGAAGGCTCAAGCAATATGGACTGGACAAGGAAAAATAATCTCCACCGGTGCCACCGCGTATGGCAAATCGTCGTGGCGGCGGTCATCATGACCGTCGCAGCGGCCTGCGTTCCGAGATATACCTTCAACGGCGCAAGCATCGACTACGACAAGACCAAGACCATCCAGATTGCCGACTTCCCCATCAGGGCAAGCTATGTGTGGGGACCCATGGCCAGCATCTTCAACAATGAGCTGAAAGACATCTATGCCAACCACACACACCTGCAACAGGTGAAGAAAAACGGCGACATGGTGCTGGAAGGCGAAATAACGCAATATCAGCAGAGAAACAAGTCGGTGTCGGCTGAAGGCTATTCCGCACAAACGGAACTCTCGATGACCGTCAACGTGAGGTTCACCAACAACGCCAAGCACTCGGAAGACTTCGAGAAACAGTTCACCGCAACGGCAACCTACGACACCACAAGGAGCCTGAACAGCGTGCAGGAGGAACTCGTCACGCAGATGGTGAAGGAAATCACCGAGCAGATATTCAACGCAACGGTGGCCAACTGGTAGAAAACCCATCGGCACTGCCCTACATTGATGACAACATGGATTTAGAAAAACTTGCAAGGCATCCGGAGAAAATGGACAGGGAAACGCTCTACGACCTGCGTTCCCTCTTGGCGTTGTATCCCTACTACCAGACGGCAAGGCTCATGTTGCTCAAGAACCTCTACATACTGCACGACGCCTCCTTCGACGAGGAACTGAGAAAGGCCGCGGTGTACATCACCGACAGGAAAGCCATCTTCAACATCGTGGAAGCGCCGCACTACAGGCTCGCATACACCAAGGCCAACCTGGACCAGCAGGAAAAGGGAAAGGAAAAAGAGGGAGAAAGCCGAACGGTGACACTTATCGACCAATTCCTTGAAACCGTGCCACAGGTGAAGCCCGAGGAACACCCAAAAAGGAAGCCAACGGCTGCCGATGCCGCCATCGACTATGTGGCCTACCTCATTGAAAGTGAGGCGGAAGAACAGAAAAACGACGGCGGACAGATGGCCGGGCAGGAACTCATCGACAACTTCATCAACAACGAGGGAGGAAAGTTCTCGCTCAAGGAAAATCCGGAACTCCAGCCGGCAACCGCCGAAGAAGGAATAAATGCCGACAAAACACCCGAAGAGGCCTATTATACCGAAACTTTGGCACGCATTTACATCAAACAAGGCAGATATTCCAAGGCTTTGGAAATTATTAAGCAATTAAATTTGAATAATTCAAAAAAAAATGCTTACTTTGCAGACCAAATACGATTCTTAGAAAAATTGATTATAAACAATAATTTTAATAAAAAATGATTTACAACTTTTTCGTCATTCTTATCGTTGTGGCAGCACTCCTCATGATCGGGATTGTGCTGATCCAGGAATCAAAGGGAGGCGGACTCGCTTCCAACTTCTCATCGTCAAATGCCTTCATGGGCGTTCGTAAAACAACCGACTTCATCGAAAAGACAACATGGGGACTCGCCGCCGCAATGGTGGTGCTCAGCGTTATCTGCGCCTACGCCGTGCCTTCAGCAACCACAGCTGAGAGCGTGCTCGAAAACACACCCGTCACCGAGCAACAGACCAACCCGACCAACCTGCCGGGATTTGGCACCGGACAGACTCAGGGACAGGACGACGCCAAAAAAGCTGACGGCAATGAGGCTCAAAAGCCCGCCGCAGCTGAAAAGGCTCCCGCAGCAGAGAAAGCACCCGCCGCTCCCGCTGCTGAAAAGCCCGCTCCGAAAAAATAAAAAAAGTACGGGATTTTTTTGGAAGTCTCAAAAAAATCCCGTACCTTTGCACCCGCTTTCGGCATTATGGTTCATAAAATCAATGATGCCCCAAAGCAAACCATTTTAGATGGTGCCCGTAGTTCAGTTGGTTAGAGCGTCAGATTGTGGTTCTGAATGTCGTGGGTTCGAGTCCCACCGGGCACCCAAAGAACAAAGCCCTTGTAAGTAAAGAACTTGCAAGGGTTTATTGTTTCCAGTTTGTTCAAACTTGTGACACCTTTGTGCAACGACTTCAAGGTCGGGAAACATGGGGACAACAGTTCCACGAGGCACATTTCCTTTTCACTAACAAGATTTCCCGAAAATGCTTGCATATATCGTGAACTTTTGACGTGTTATATGAAAAGTTGCACATAATCTGATTGAACAACTTGATGTTTGGCACTACTAAGTTGGTAAAAATCAGCGATATGTGCAACTTTTACCTTGAAAGCAGAAACAAGCAGAGCTTGCGTAGTTTGGTTATTTTAGGCGATTGCCTTTTTGTGACCGTCTTCAACGTCCGACTGGGCATAGATTTTCAGCGAGGCCGTGTGCTCATCGTCGTCGAACATATTATTTCATGAGAGCGCCGTCAAATGAAAATGAGTTCATATTTTAGAACTCATAATTTAAATTTCCTTTTATCTCATTTCCAGAGAAAAAGCTTCTCAAATCAGAAAAAGAGAGCATGGGGTTGGTGGTGGATACTTTTTTTCGTTTCATTCCTTTGTCCTTTCGTTTTTTATTGCTATTTTTGTAGCCGAAAACCTAAATGGTTTCTTTTAAGTGAAAAGTGAAAAGTGAAGAATGCCGAAGGTATCGCGAGCGATTAGCGAGAACGAAGTGGCAATTTGCTGCCGCCATCATAAGAGTAAAGAATTTGCTGCTGCCTTTTTCATTTATCATTTATCATTTAGCGAAGCGAAAAATATCCGGCAGACATGAAGCAGAAAGACAGGGAATTGTATAGGAAAATCTTATTCGATGCCTTGGCCATTGTGGCCGTGGCCCTGTTATTGATGCCCCTGCACAGCTGGATTTACGACACCCCCTTCCTGCATTATTCTGAGCGCACGCAGACCTCGGCCAGCGATTTGGCCTACAGCATTGAGCGCGAGCAGGTGGAGGCCCGTCCCAGCGGTGAGATATCGCTGGTGGATATCAGCGGCATCAGCGGGTCAACCTCGCGCAGCGAAATAGCCGCCCTTCTCGACACCATCTACCAGATGGGGGCGCGGCGCATCGGTGTTGACATCCTGTTCCCCGAGCCCTCGCGCTTTTCCGCCAACGACTCCCTGCTGGCGGCCACGGTGGAGCGCATTGCCGACAAGGCCGTTTTTGTTTGCGAGCTCGACTCTTTCAGCAGCAGGAAAAACCGATTTCTCAGCAGTCGCCATTCCTTCTTCCATGGTCTGAAGGGTGTCAGCGAGGGCTATTCTAACCTGATGCAGGACGGCGACAACACGCCCGTCAGCCGCTATAGCCTGCGCCAGATGGCGGTTGACTCGTCGATGGTCTGCTCCTTCGCCGCGCAGATTGTCATCGACTATCTTGACGAGAGCGACTTTGCCGACAACACGCCCATCATACGTTATGAGCCCACCGACTTTCCTTGCATGAGCCACGACCGGCTGGATGCCGACTCTATTCGCGACCGGTTCGTGCTTGTCGGCGACATGCGTGCGCAAAGCGACAGCCACAACACGCCGCTGGGCTTCATGCAGGGACTTGAAATCCACGCCTACACCTTGCAGACAATGCTCGAGCACAACCCCATCGGGCACACTCATGTGCTGCTGCTGTTCATCATTGCCATCATTTTCGGTTTCCTCTACACCCTCTTTGTGGTGTTTGTGGACAAGAAACTGGCCGTGGACCCCACCAACATCATGAAGTTCATTTTGCAGCAGGGACTCCTCACCATGGGCGTCACCTATGTGCTGAACCTCATCCTTGAGTACATCGCCTATGTGGCTTTCACAGTGTTTGAAACCCATTTCGCCCTTCACGCCATACTTCCCTCCATCATCAAGCTCATTGCCTTCACCAAGGTGATTTACTGCATTGTGCTTCCAATACTCAGCAGGCGCTTTGGCTGGCGGTGGCTGCGCCTGTCGAACTATTCCGGTTACAGTAAGTGAAGAGTGTAAAATTTGCTGCAGCCATTATAAAAATTGAAAAGGTGAAAAAGAGAGGACTCTTTAAGTGACGAGTTTTGAGTTATGAGTTTCAACCGCCACGCAAAATTCATAAATAATAACTCTCAACAAAAACACCGTTTCATGTAGAGACGTGATGTATCACGTCCGCAAGCGGAAAATGGTAAGAAAGTGAAAAGTAATATAATAATTCAACAAAATATGGAAATATGAAGAAACAAGTATTTACAACACTGCTTATGCTCGTCATGGCCATGGCCGCCATGGCCGGCAACTATGTGGTTTACTATGTTAAAGGAGAGGTGAAGTGCACGCAGGGCCGTGCCACTTTCGTGTTAAACGAGCACAACACCGTGACCGACAAGGCCGTCTTCGACCTGCCCAGCGGAGCGGTGCTCATCCTGAAGGACGAGGCCAACCATCGCCTTCCCGTGGTGAAGGGCCCCTGTCAGGGCAAGCTCAACAAACTGGTGAAGCAGGGCAACGGCTCCATTCTGGAGCGCACCGTCGAGTTCTTTGCCCAGCTTGCCGGCAAGAGCCATTCCGACATGAAGGACATAACAGACCACATGCGCACCAAGGGAAGTGTGGAACGCAAAGAATCGATTGCTACCCCCGATGGCTCCCCCCGCAAGGAAATAAGGACTGTCACGCCCGAGGACCTCACGCCCGAGGAGAGCAGAATGCTCGACGTCTTCCTTGGTATGGAGCAAATCATCTCGGATTTGGAAAAAGAGCCCTGATGAAATTGAGTGAAGAGTGAAGAGTGAAGAATTTGCTGCCGCCATTTATAAGGAAAAGGTGAAAAATTAAAAAAGGCTGCCGCCATCCTCCGCCTCATGTAGGGACGTGATGTATCACGTCCGCAAGTGAAGAGTGAAGAGTGAAGTATTGACCCTGCTTCAGATGGCGGCAGCAAATTGCCACTTCGTTCTCGCTAATTGCTCGCGATACCTTCGGCATTCTTCACTCTTCACTTTTCACTCTTCTAATTCAAAGATGGCGGATAGCGGCGTGGGTAAAAATTGACAAAAAATCTTGACAAAATCGCCCGTTTTTCAAGCATTTTATAACTAATTGAAAATCAAAGGCTTGCAAATAGCCTATAGTTTGACCGCAAATTTCGGGAAGAAAACTTGAAGATTTCTCCTCTCAAACTTCAAGATTTCTCCTCGAAATTTGCGGTCAAACTCTTTTGGGCATCGAAAAATCCATGAAAAATCTTGACAAACGAAGTTGAATCAATAAGCCTGTTCGTGTACTCCCTTGACGGCACGGCCACTGGGGTCGTTCATGTTGCGGAAGGCGGCATCCCACTCAAGGGCGATGGCCGTTGAGCAGGCCACGCTGGCCTCTGAGGGAACGCTGCGGGCAGCAGAGTCGGAAGGGAAATGCTCGGCAAAGATGCTGCGGTAGTAGTATTCCTCTTTGTTCTTGGGCGGGTTGACGGGGAAGCGCTCTGCGGCGTGGGCCATCTGCTCGTCGGAAACGGCCTTGGAGGTGATGTCTTTAAGGGTGTCGATCCACGAATAACCGACACCGTCGGAGAATTGTTCCTTTTGCCGCCAGGCCACCGCATCGGGCAGCAGGTGGGCAAAAGCCTGCCGTACGATTTTCTTCTCGATGGTAGCGCCCGGGCACATCTTGGCCCGGGGGTTGGTGCGCATGGCGACATCGAGGAACTCCTTGTCGAGGAAAGGCACACGTCCCTCGACACCCCACGCCGAAAGGCTCTTGTTGGCACGCAGACAGTCGTAGAGATGGAGTTTGGAGAGTTTGCGAACCGTTTCCTCGTGGAAGTCGCGGGCCGACGGTGCCTTGTGGAAATAGAGGTAGCCGCCGAAGACTTCGTCGGCACCTTCGCCGGAGAGCACCATTTTGATGCCCATGGACTTGATGACGCGGGCCAAGAGGTACATGGGCGTGGATGCGCGGACGGTGGTGACGTCGTAGGTCTCAATGTAATAGATGACGTCGCGGATGGCATCGAGCCCCTCCTGAATGGTGTAGTTGATTTCGTGATGAACGGTTCCGATGTGGTCGGCCACGAGGCGGGCCTTGGCCAAGTCGGGAGCGCCCTTCAGTCCCACGGCGAAGGAGTGCAGGCGGGGCCAGTAGGCACGGGTGCGGCTGTTGTCCTCAATGCGGTGTTCGCTGAATTTCCGGGCAATGGCGGAGATGACGGAAGAGTCCAGGCCGCCTGACAGCAATACGCCGTAGGGCACGTCGGACATTAACTGGCGCTTCACGGCGTCGGTGAGGGCGTCGTGGATGGCCTCTACGCTGGCGGCGTTGTCTTTCACTGCCTCATAGTCGAACCAGTCGCGGCGGTAATACTTTTTTAGTGAAGAGTGAAGAGTGAAGAATGAAGAATAAAGCCCTCCTCTACTCTCCCCTTGGGGGGAAGACGTATGGCCCAAAGGCTCCCCTCCTGACGGGAGGGGCCGGGGGTGGGCTATGAGTGAAAAATTAGCTGCCGCTATCGGTGACGTCTGAACTCCTGAACTCCCAGACTCCTGAACTTCTAAAGAGCGAAACTCTTCACTCCAAAGGTAGTGGCCCGGGGGAAAGGGTTCATAACACTCACACTGACCTTCAAGGGCTTTCAGTTCCGAAGCCACATAAACTGTTCCGTCGCTATCGCAACCGATGTATAGAGGAATGACACCTATGGGGTCGCGGGCAATGAGAAATTCATTGCGCTCCTCGTCGTAGAGCACAAAGGCGAAGATGCCATTGAGGTCTTCGAGGAAGTTGAATCCCTTGTCACGATAGAGTGCCAGGATGACCTCGCAGTCGCTGCCCGTCTGAAACTCATACTGACCGGCATATCGCCGCCTAATCTCCTGATGGTTATAGATTTCGCCGTTGACCGCCAGCACCTGTTTCTTGTCTGGCGAGAACAGCGGTTGCCTGCCTGATTCGGGGTCAACAATGCTCAGCCGCTCATGGGCAAGGATGGCGGAGCCGCCACAATAGATACCACTCCAGTCAGGTCCGCGATGGCGGATTTTCTGACTCATCTTCAATGCTTTCTGACGCAGTGCCTGCGACTGCTCTTTAACATTCAGTATTGCTACTATTCCACACATAGTAAATGATTTAAAGGTTTAAAAAGTGAAAAAAGAGTGGACTCTTTTTAGTGATGGATGAAGAGTGAAGAGAAGTGAAGAATAAAGCCTCCTCTCTAATCCCCCCTTGGGGGAAGACGTACGGCCCAAAGGCTCCCCTCCTATCGGGAGGAGCCGGGGGTGGGCTATGAGTGAAAAAATTTCTGCCGCCACCGGTAACGTCTAAACTCCTTTTTCAACGACTAAATTCATAATTCACAATTCATAACTGAAAAGGCCTTTTTCATTCCACAGTTACACTCTTGGCGAGATTGCGGGGACGGTCCACATCCTTTCCTTTGCAAACGGCAATATGATATGCCAGGAGTTGCAGTGGCACGGAGGCTATGAGCGGCTGGAAACATTCCATCGTTTCGGGCAGTTCTATTACATGATCGGCATATTGGCTAATCAGCTTGTCGCCTTCAGTGACAAGTGCCGTGACCCTTCCGCTTCGGGCGCGCACCTCCTGTATGTTTGCTATGACCTTTTTATACAGATGGTCATGGGTGGCGATTACAAACACCGGCATTTCCGTGTCAATCAAGGCAATAGGGCCGTGCTTCATCTCCGCGGCGGGGTAGCCCTCTGCATGAACGTATGAGATTTCCTTGAGTTTCAGGGCACCTTCCAGCGCGAGCGGGTAATTGTATCCTCGCCCTAAATAGAGGCAGTTTTTGGCGTATGTAAAAACTTTCGCCAGCTCTTCTATCTGCCCGTTGGTCTTCAGTGCCTGTTGTATCTTTTGAGGAATCAGCGTCAATTCCTTTACCATCTTACCATACAGCTCATCGGAAATGGTGTGGTGCTCTTTGGCGAGGCATAATGCCAGCATCGCCAGCACCGCCGCCTGTCCGGTAAAGGCTTTTGTGGAGGCCACTCCGATTTCCGGGCCTACATGGATATAGGTTCCCGTGTGGGTGGCACGGGCTATGGATGACCCGATGGCGTTGCAGATGCCATAGATGAAAGCCCCCTGGTCCTTGGCCAAGTTGACGGCGGCAAGTGTGTCGGCTGTTTCACCGCTCTGCGAAATGGCTATGACCACGTCGTCTTTTGTCACCACGGGGTTGCGGTATCGGAATTCAGAGGCATACTCCACCTCGCAGGGAATGCGGCACAGGCTCTCGAAGAGTTGCTTGCCGATAAGCCCGGCATGCCACGAGGTGCCGCAGGCCACAATGACGATGCGCCTGGCTTTGAGCAGTTGCCGGCGGTGGTCGATAAGGGCGGACAATGTGACGCTACTGCCCTCAGCGTTTATTCTTCCCCGCATACAGTTGGTGAGGCTCTCCGGCTGTTCAAAAATCTCTTTCAGCATGAAGTGCCTGTAGCCGCCTTTCTCTATTTGTCCGAGATTGACATCTATTTTCCTTTCTTCCAACGCTTGTTCCTTGCCATGGATGCTGGTCACCTTCAGTTGCTCTCCGGCCCTGATGACGGCGATGTTCCCGTCTTCCAAGTAAACAACCCTGTCGGTATATTCGATGATAGGGCTGGCATCGGAGCCTAAGAAGAACTCGTCGTGGCCAATGCCCACCACCAGCGGGCTCTGCCTGCGTGCGGCAATTATCTGGCGGGGGTTGCGCTTGTCGATGATGGCGATGGCGTAAGCGCCTATTACCTGGCGGAGCGCTGTCTGGACGGCTTCGAGCAGCGACAGCGGTTTCCTGGTCATCATATATTCCACCAGCTGCACCAGCACTTCCGTATCGGTGTCGCTCTCGAACTTTACGCCTTTTGACTGCAGTCGCGTCTTGATGTCGGCATAGTTCTCGATGATGCCGTTGTGTACGATTGCCAGGTTGTGGCTCTGGGAGAAGTGCGGGTGGGCGTTCCGTGCCGACGGCTCCCCGTGGGTGGCCCAGCGCGTATGGGCTATGCCTACGCAGCCCGAAACATCTTTCTGGCTGCAATAATCCGTCAGGTGGTCCACCCTTCCTTTCGTCTTATACACATTCAGGCTGCCGTTGTCGCCAATCAGGGCCACGCCGGCGCTGTCGTAGCCGCGATACTCCAGGCGTCTTAATCCGTTCATCAAAATCTCATAGGCTTGCCTGGGGCCTATGTATCCTACTATTCCACACATGATATTTCTTTTTATAGGTATGATAAATAAAGATAGTTGGTTTGGGCGGGATATTCTGCGGCGAGGGTGTCTATCTGGTTCGCCGTTGGCACAATGCCCAGTTCTTTCCGCCACCGGCGGACGGTGAGCCCGGCCTTTTCCATGTTCATGATGTTTTCCAAGCCTATGGCCCTGGCAATCTGGAAATCGGAAAAGCCATAGACCTTTGCCTGGCGCAACAGGTTGGCAAATTCCGGGGCCTCAAGATATTCCATCAGCTCCGACGGCTCCATGAACGTCACCATGTCGGCCAGATGATTGAATTCGTGCAATTTGCAGTCGATGTCGATGATATGTTTCAGTTTATGCAGGAACCAGCGGTCTATCTTCGTCAGCTGGTGTATCTGCTCAACGCCAAAGCCTGTCTTCATGGCTTTCGACACGACGAAGACACGCATGTCGGTGGGCTCATGAAGCGCCTTTGCCATATCATTGATATTGATTTCGTGGTTCTCCACAAATCCATGCATCCCCTGCCCTATCATGCGCAGCCCTTTCTGCAGTGCCTCCTCGAAGGTGCGGCCGATGGCCATCACCTCGCCGACGCTCTTCATAGAAGAACCGAGCTCGTGGTTCACGCCGTGGAATTTCGTCAAGTCCCATCTCGGAATTTTCACGACCACATAGTCGAGGGCGGGTTCAAAGAATGCCGATGTGGTCTTGGTGACGGAGTTTTTCAGCTCAAAGAGGCCGTAGCCCAGGCCCAGTTTGGCGGCGACGAAGGCGAGCGGGTACCCCGTGGCCTTGCTGGCCAAGGCCGAAGAACGGCTCAGGCGGGCGTTGACCTCTATGACGCGATAGTCCTCGCTGTGGGGGTCGAGGGCATACTGCACATTACATTCGCCCACGATGCCGATATGGCGTATCATCTTGATGGCCAGGGCGCGCAGCCGGTGGTATTCCGAGTTGGAGAGCGTCTGGCTGGGAGCCACCACGATGCTTTCCCCCGTATGGATGCCCAGCGGGTCGAAATTCTCCATGTTGCACACGGCGATGCAGTTGTCGTAGCGGTCGCGCACCACTTCGTATTCTATCTCCTTCCACCCGCGCAGCGACTTTTCCACGAGCACCTGTCGCGAAAAGGAGAAGGCCTCGGCGGCCTGCGCCATCAATTCTTCCTCGTTGTCGCAAAACCCGCTTCCGAGGCCGCCCAGGGCGTAGGCGGCTCTCAGGATGACGGGAAATCCCAAATGGCGGGCCGCCTGTTTCACCTCCCCGATGGTGGCACAGGCCATGCTCTCGATGGTCTTCACCCCAATCTCGCCGAGGCGCTTCACGAAGCGGTCGCGGTCTTCGGTGTCGATGATGGCCTGGACAGGCGTGCCCAGCACCCTGACGCCATATTTCCCGAACACGCCGCGCTTATAGAGCTCCACACCGCAGTTCAGCGCCGTCTGCCCTCCAAACGACAGCAGGATGCCGTCGGGGCGTTCTTTTTCAATGACGCGCTCCACAAAGTCCGGCGTGACGGGTTGGAAATACACCGTGTCGGCAACATCCTTTGAGGTCTGCACCGTGGCGATGTTCGGATTAATCAGCACCGTGCGGATGCCTTCTTCTTTCAGGGCCTTCAGTGCCTGGGCACCGCTGTAGTCGAACTCGCCGGCCTGGCCTATTTTCAATGCTCCGGAGCCAAGGATGAGAACCTTGGAGATGCCAGTACCAACAGCCTCACACCCTACCCCTCTCCCCGGGGAGGGGGGAGTGGTTAGTCTTTCTGCTACATTTGGGTCTTGAGCGTATATACTCCCCTCTCCCCTTGGAGAGGGGCTGGGGGTGAGGCTGTTGGTGTTGAGGCTTCCCACAAACTCGTCGAACATCCATTCCGTGTCCGTGGGACCGCTGCAGGCCTCTGGGTGGAATTGTGCCGAGAACCACGGCTTCCCGCGGTGGCGGATGCCCTCGTTTGAACCGTCGTTCATATTCACGAACAGCGGTTCCCAGCCGGGCGGCAGCGTTGTCTCGTCCACCGCGTAACCGTGGTTCTGTGCGGTGATGAAGCACTGCGCGGTGCCCACGCGCCGCACGGGCTGGTTGTGCGAACGGTGCCCGTATTTCAGCTTATAGGTCTTTGCCCCTGCGGCACGGGCCAACAGCTGGTTGCCGAGGCAGATGCCCATGCAGGGGCGGACGTCATTGTCGTGAAGAAACGTTCGCACATGCTCCACGGTCTTTTCGCAACGCTCGGGGTCGCCCGGCCCGTTGGCCAGGAAGAGCCCGTCGAACTCCAGCTGGTTGAAGTCATAATCCCAAGGCACGCGGACCACTTCCACGCCGCGCCCGACGAGGCAGCGGATGATATTGGCTTTCACGCCGCAATCCACCAGCACGACACGCTTGCCGGCGCCTTTGTTATAAGTGATGATTTCCTTGCAGCTCACCCTCTCCACCCAGTTCACGCTTCCGTAGTCCTCTTGCCCCGTACGCTGCGCCAATGTGGCGGCCCCGTCAACAATAATCCTTCCCATCATCACGCCATGCTCCCTGAGCACCTTTGTCAGCCGCCGCGTGTCAACACCTGTAATGGCCGGAATTTTCTCGCTCTTCAGCCATGATGCCAGGCTGCTGGCGGCATTCCAATGTGAAAAGTGCTGACTGTTGTCGGCCACTACCAAGGCCTTCACATGTATGCGCCCGCTTTCCATGAACAGCGGCAGGCCATCGGCGCCCAGGCTTGTCGGCGGCACCCCGTAATTGCCTGACAGCGGAAATGTCGCCACCAGTATCTGCCCCGCATAGCTGGGGTCGGTGAGGCTCTCCGGGTAACCGGTCATGGCGGTGTTGAACACCACCTCGCCCCACGTGTCGCCGTCATAGCCGAACGACCAGCCGCCGAACACCGTTCCGTCATCGAGTATCAGTCTTGCTTCTTTCATAACCGATTGCTTAAAACGTTCTCCACATATTCTACAAAAGCCCCGTTGCAGAGCCTTACGCCGCCGGGCGTGGGATAGCGGCCCGTGAAATACCAGTCGCCAAGATAATGGGGGCACGCCCTGTGCAAGCCGTCGATGCCCTGGAACACCAGTTCCACGGGAGCCTGCATTCCGTCGGGACGCAGCATCTCAACGATTTTGCCGTTGATTTCCTCCACCGTAAAGGGGGAATAGACGGCACGGACATGATTATCAAGTGAAGGGTGAAGAGTGAAGAGTGAAGAATAGAGCCCTCCTCTAATCCCTCCTTGGGGGGACATGAGGGGGGCCTTCACTCTTCACTTTTTCTAAGTATGCAAGGAGAAACCAAAAACCAGGTAGGCTTTCTGCGAACAAGGATTGGCCGTCACCTGCCCGAAAACGGGGATGGAGAACGAGTCGGTCACCCGGATGTCTTTCGTCGCCCGCAGCGACAGGTTGGTAACGGCAAAGCCCGCCGTGCCGTAAAAAGGTGTTGAGAAAGGAACGGCACCGGCCGTGGCCGCCCATTCCATGGCTGAAAGTTTAAACGGCACGACCACTTCCACGTAACTGCTATAGGCCCGCTTGCCGTCTGCCTTGTAATCATTGCCCGAAAAGTTGGTGAACCATTGTAGCGAGGCACAGCCGAAATCGTAGCCCACGTTGGCCTCAAAGACATGGTTGGTGCCGTGGGCATCGTACTTGAAGTAGCGGCCCTCGGGGTCGGCACCTTCACTCACCCAGTAGTCGGTCACGCCGATGTTCAACCCGCCGACGGTGTAGCCCATGGTCAGGTCAAACTCCTTCACGTCGTCGGCACTGGTCAGCCCATAGCTGCCCCAGGCCGTAAGCCCCAGGCCCTTATAGCCAATGCCGAGCGTTGGCTGAATGGCGGCATTGCCCATGTCCTGGCCGCGCCAGACGTAACTGCTCACTACGTCTCCACAAATCGTTGTTTCCACTGCTTCTTTGTCCTGGGCAACGGTGGTGCCGCCAAGCACCAGGCCCATTGCAAATAATATAATCTTTTTCATAATTTGTAATTTTGTTTATCTATTGAAAAAGGCCAAAGCCATATTAGGCATTCCTTCTTATGCAACCCTCCAGTCCTGACCGCATCCGACTCCAGTCCAAACCGCATCCGACTGCAGTCCAAACCGCATCCGACTGCAGTCCGTTTTACGGAAGACTCGCAGAAGGACTGGAATTTCCTTAGGACATACCATTGTTTTTCAGCCTGTTATCATCAATCCTGCAACCCCTTGAAAATCCATTCCCAAAAGAGGTGGGTAAGAAGGGCCGTTTTTTTAGTTATAACACGTTTCGCCGTGCTCGTAGATATCAAGGCCCTCTTCCTCGATACGGGCATCGACACGCAGGCCATGGAGCTTCTTGATGCCGTAGAACAGAATGAAACCGCAGACGGCAGCCCAAAGGTCGATGACCAGTATGCCAAAGCACTCTGCTCCAAACAATCCCCAGCCGTGGCCATAGAAGGCGCCGCTGCTGGTGGAAAGCAGGCCCGTCATCAGCGTGCCGAGGATTCCACACACGCCATGCACCGACGAGGCACCCACGGGGTCGTCGATGTGCAGCTTGTGGTCGATGAAGTCGATGGAATAGACCAGCACGACGCCACACGCCAATCCTATGACTACTGCGCCTACAGGCGACACCAGGTCACAGCCGGCCGTAATGCCTACAAGTCCGGCCAGCACGCCGTTGAGCGTCAACGAAAGCGACGGCTTGCCATACTTCATCCACGTGATGAACATCGTGGCCACACCGCCTGCCGCCGCCGAGAGGTTGGTGGTCAGGAAGACGTGGCTGATGGCGATGCGGTTCACCTCGCCCGTGGCTGCCAGCTGCGAGCCGGGGTTGAAGCCAAACCATCCCAGCCAAAGGATGAACACTCCCAGTGCCGCCATCGTAAGGTTGTGGCCCGGAATGGCCCGGCTCTTGCCGTCCTTGCCATATTTTCCCAGGCGGGGACCAAGCGCCAGGGCACCTATCAGCGCCAACACGCCGCCCACACTGTGCACGATGGCGGAGCCGGCAAAGTCGTGGAACACATCGCCAAACATCGTCATCATCAACCCGTCGGCAGCATCATTGCACAGCCAGCCGCCACCCCACGTCCAATGGCCCTCTATGGGGTATATGAACAACGAAATAACGGCAGAATAAATCAAATACATCGAAAACTTCGTCCTTTCTGCCATTGCTCCGCTCACTATCGTGGCTGAGGTGGCACAGAAAACAGTCTCGAAAATCAGGAAACCTTCTACTGGCAGGTCGCCTTTGTAGAACGAGAGGTCGCCCCAGTTGGGCATGCCGACAAACCCCGCGCCCTCGGAGCCGAACATAAAGCCGAAGCCAAGGAAAAAGAACAACAACGAGCCGAACATGAAATCTACGAAATTCTTCATCAGGATGTTGGCTGTATTCTTACCTCGGGTAAAGCCGGCCTCACACAGTGCAAAACCCGGCTGCATCCAGAAAACCAGCATGGCTGCCAATAGCATCCATACGGTGTCGAGTGATAATCCTATTTCATTCATAATCTTTTTACCTTTTTCAATTTTTCGTTTTTCTACTTTTTCACTTTTCACTTTGTAGTTCAGGAGTTCGGGAGTTCAGGAGTTCAGACGATACTGATGGCGGCAGCAAATTCTTCACTCTTCACTCTTCACTCCTCACTTAAAAATTCTTCACTCTTCACTTAAAAATTCTTCACTTTTCACTTTAAGATAAGTAGTTTAGTGGCCCACCCCGGCCCCTCCCGTAAGGAAGGGAGAGCAAACTGCCGTACGTCTTTTATTTGTTATGAGGTAGGAGTTTTTTTATTATGAGTGCCGTACGTCTTCCCTCCCCCCAAGGGGGGACATGAGGGGGCTTCCACTTTTTTTACTTTTTATCCCTTAGAACGGTGTCACCATTTTCACCTGTGCGAATGGACCAGGTGTCTATCATGTCGCTAACGAAAATGCGGCCGTCGCCAATCTCACCCGTATGTGCCACCTTCAGGATGACCTTCACCGTAGGCTTCACGAACTGGTCGCGGCAGACGATGGTAAGCGCCACGCGCTCAATGACATCGGTGGAGTATTGCACACCGCGGTAGATGCGCTCCTCGCGGCTCTGGCCGATGCCGTGTACGTTGTGGTATTCAAACCAGTCGATGTCCGACGCAAGCAGCGCCTCCTTGACATCCTCGAACTTGGTCTTGCGGATGATTGCTTCTATCCTTTTCATACTTTTTACCTTTTTTTCTTTTTCAATTTTTCACTTTTCACTTTTCACTTAAAATCAACTCCCCCTGCTTTCGGGTGCAAAGATAGGATGGTTTGTGGAAAAAAGCCGCATAAACTTCCAACTTTGCATCAACAAAAACGTTCAAAGTGACAAAGTGTAAACAGGCGGGCAACAACAGCGCACGTTTTCTTTTCACTTTGTTACAAAAATATTAAATTTCATATCAAAGTGTCATTTGTTTTCAATTTACACTTAAATAATGTCGCAAACATTCGTGTTTTTCTATCCTTTTGTATTATCTTTGCAGCGAAATTAGAATATGTAGAAAGATTTAAAAAGGATAATATGACAAAAGGATTTCTTCAAGATCAAAATAAGGGACTCTACCAACCGGACTACGAGCACGACGCGTGCGGCGTAGGAATGGTTGTGAACATACACGGAGGCAAGAGCCACGAGCTCGTAGATAAGGCGCTGCACATACTGGAGAACATGGAGCACCGGGGTGCCGAGACGCGCGACAAGACAGGCGACGGCGCGGGCATCATGTTGCAGATTCCCCACGAATTCATACTGCTGCAGGGCATCCCCGTGCCCGAAAAGGGGAAATATGGCACGGGACTGGTGTTCCTGCCGAAGGAGGAGAAGGAACAGCGGGAAATTCTCAGCGTGGTGATTGAAGAGACAGAGCGCGCGGGCCTCCGGCTGATGCACCTGCGCACGGTGCCCACCTGCCCCGAGGTGCTCGGTGAGGCGGCACGGCGCGTGGAACCCGCCATCAAGCAGCTCTTTATCACCGGCGAGGGCGAAAGGCGGCAGGGCGACGCAGCGCCGGGGATGGAGAAAGGCGGCTCGCTGTCGCAAACATTATATATTATAAGGAAAAGGATTGAACGGCGCATCACCCATCCCGACTTCTACATCTGCTCACTGAGCAACACCAACATTGTCTATAAGGGCATGCTGACGAGCGGACAGCTGCGCCGCTATTTCCCCGACTTGAGGAACCCCTACCTCACCAGCGGCCTGGCACTGGTGCACTCGCGGTTCAGCACAAACACCTTCCCCACATGGTCGCTGGCCCAGCCCTTCCGCCTGTTGGCACACAACGGCGAAATCAACACCATCCGCGGCAACCGAGGGTGGATGAAGGCCCGCGAGAGCGTGCTCAGCAGCAAGGCCCTGGGCGACATCCGCCAGATTTCGCCCATCGTGGAGGAGGGCATGAGCGACTCGGCATCGCTCGACAACGTGTTCGAATTTCTCATTATGAGCGGGCTGTCGCTGCCGCAGGCCATGGCCATCCTCGTGCCAGAGAGCTTCAACGAAAAAAATCCCATCAGCGAGGATCTGAAGGCCTTCTATGAATATCATTCCATATTGATGGAACCGTGGGACGGGCCCGCCGCACTGCTGTTCTCCGACGGACGCTATGCCGGGGGAATGCTCGACCGCAACGGCCTGCGCCCCAGCCGCTACACCATAACAAGACAGGGACTGATGGTGGTGGCATCGGAAGTGGGGGTGATGGACTTCGAACCGGCCGACGTGGTGAGCAAGGGCCGCCTGCAACCGGGGAAAATCCTGCTCATCGACACCCAGGAGGGCAAGATATACTACGACGGTGAAATCAAGCAGCGGCTGGCCACGGAGCATCCCTACCGCGAGTGGCTCAGCGAGAACCGCGTGCAGCTGGAGAAACTGAAGAGCGGACGCCATGTGGAAAACTCGGTGACCAACCTGGAAGAGAAGCTCGCGGCCTTCGGGTTCGGGCAGGAGGACATCGACCGCACCATCATTCCGATGGCCACCACAGGGCAGGAACCCGTGGCGGCAATGGGCAACGACACCCCGCTGGCCGTGGTGAGCGACCGCCCGCAGGTGCTCTTCAACTATTTCCGCCAGCAGTTCGCTCAGGTAACGAATCCCGCCATCGACCCCATCCGCGAGGAGCTGGTGATGAGCCTTACGGAATACATCGGCGCCGTGGAAACCAACATCCTGACGCCCGACGCCTCGAATTGCAAGATGGTGCGCCTGCCGCAACCGATGCTTACCAACATGCAGCTCGACATTCTTTGTAATATAAGGTACAAGGGCTTCAAGACGATAAAGCTGTCGTTAGCCCACCCCCAGCCCCTACCCAAGGGAGGGGAGCCTGATTGGACTCGGGCAGGCGAAAATTTGCGAACAGCCCTCGACAAGCTCTGCAAAGATGCTGAGCAGGCCGTGGATGACGGGTATAACTACATCATCCTGACCGACAAGCTGAGCGAAAGCCCCTCGTGGGGGGAGCAGGCGGGATGGGCTTTCATTCCCTCCCTGCTGGCCGTGTCGGCAGTACATCACTATCTCATCAGTGTGGGCAAGCGCGTGCAGACGGCGTTGATTGTGGAGAGCGGCGAGATTCGCGAGACCATGCACGCCGCCCTGCTGCTGGGCTACGGTGCCAGCGCGCTGTGTCCGTATATGACCTTTGCCGTTCTCGACGACCTGGTGAAGCGAGGCAAGATACAGGAGGACTATGCCACGGCTGAAGCTCACTACATCAAGGCCGTTGACAAGGGATTGAAGAAAATCATGTCGAAGATGGGCATCTCGACCATTCGCTCGTATCGAGGTGCAAAGATTTTCGAGAGCATAGGGCTGGGCGAGGACCTCCTGCGACGCTACTTCGGTACGGAGGTGAGCACTATTGGCGGCATCGGGCTTAAGGAGATTGCCCGCGACCAGATAATAATGAGTGAAAAGTTAAGAGTGAAAAGTGAAAAATTTGCTTCCGCCATACCATCCGCAGGCGATTCTTCACTCTTCACTATTCACTCTTCACTTAATTCTCTTCACTCTTCACTTAAAGACAACGGCCAGTTCTCATGGCGCAAGGACGGCATCGCGCATGCCTGGAACCCGGAAACCATTGCCAACCTGCAGTTGGCCACCCGACAGGGCAGCTACGAGAAGTTCAAGCAATGGGCAGCAATGGTTGACGAGAAAGAAAGCCCCATTTTCATCCGCGACTTTTTCGGATGGAAGACGTCGGCCGTGCCAACGCCCATCGATGAGGTGGAGCCGGTGGAAAGCATCGTGAAACACTTCGTAACCGGCGCCATGTCGTTCGGCGCACTGAGCATCGAGGCCCACGAGGCACTGGCACTGGCCATGAACAAGCTGGGAACGCGCTCGAACACCGGTGAGGGCGGAGAAGACAACGCCCGCTACCACACGGAAGTAGATGGCATTTCGCTGTCGAGCAAGACCAAGCAGATTGCCTCCGGGCGCTTCGGCGTAACGGCAGAATACCTGGTGAATGCCGAGGAAATTCAGATTAAGGTGGCACAGGGCGCCAAACCCGGTGAGGGCGGACAACTGCCGGGCTTCAAGGTGAACGACATCATTGCCAAGACGCGCAACGCCATTCCCGGCATCTCGCTCATCTCGCCGCCGCCCCATCACGACATCTACAGCATTGAGGACCTGGCACAGCTCATCTTCGACCTGAAGAACATCAACCCCACGGCTGCCGTCAGCGTGAAGCTCGTGGCAGAGAGTGGCGTGGGCACCATTGCCGCAGGTGTGGCCAAGGCGAAGGCCGACCTTATCGTCATCAGCGGCGCCGAGGGCGGCACGGGAGCCAGCCCTGCCAGCTCCATGCGCTTTGCCGGCATCTCGCCCGAGATTGGGCTGGCCGAGACGCAGCAGACACTGGTACGCAACGGCCTGCGCAACCAGGTGCGCCTGCAGACCGACGGCCAGCTGAAGACGGCCAAAGACGTCATTATCATGGCGATGCTCGGCGCCGACGAGTTCTCGTTTGGCACGCTGCCGCTCATCGTTTTGGGCTGCGTCATGATGCGCAAATGCAACACGAACACCTGTCCAATGGGTGTGGCCACGCAAAACCCGGAATTGCGCAAGCACTTCGAGGGGCGCGCCGAATATGTGGTGAACTTCTTCACCTTCCTGGCCCGGCAGGTGCGCGAATACCTGAGCGAAATGGGCGTGCACAGCCTGAAGGAAATCATCGGCCATACGGAGCTCATACTATTAAGGGAAAAGGGAAAAGAGAAAGGTAAAAAATCTTTTGCCGCAGAAAAATGGCAGACCATCGACTTCTCGCGCCTGTTGTACAAGCCATCGACGGACAAGGCACTTCACTGGGACCGCGGGGCCTACACGAAGGTGACGGGAGTGAAGGACGAGGAGATGATACGCGCCGCCGAAAAAGCCATCAATACAAAAGAGGAACTCACGCTCGACTACGCCATCAAGAATACCGACCGCGCCGTGACCACGATGCTCAGCGGTGTCATCGCCAGAAAATACGGGGAGGCAGGCCTTCCCCCCGGCACCATCAACATCAGGTTCAAAGGCTCCGCCGGACAGTCGTTTGGTGCTTTTGCCGTGCGGGGTCTCAACATCAGGCTCGAGGGCGAATGCAACGACTATTTCGGCAAAGGGCTGTCGGGAGGCCGCATCAGCATCCTGCCGCCCTCGCGCAGCAACGAGGACTTCCGCGCCGAAAACAATATCATTGCCGGGAATACAGGACTTTATGGTGCCACCTCCGGCGAAATCTTCGTCAACGGCAAGGTGGGGGAGCGCTTTGGCGTGCGCAACTCAGGTGCCACGGCTGTCATTGAGGGTGCCGGCGACCATTGCTGCGAATACATGACCGGCGGACGAGTGGTCGTATTGGGAGAGACGGGGCGTAACTTCGCGGCGGGCATGAGCGGCGGCGTGGCATACGTTTACGACCCACGCCACACGTTCGACTACTTCTGCAACATGGACATGGTGGAAATCGACCTCCTGGAGGACAGCGTTTCGCGAAAGGAACTCCTCGAGCTCATTCGCCAGCACTACCTGCACACGGGCAGCGCCCTGGCAGGGCGTATGCTCGACAACTGGCAGCATGAGGTTGAGCACTTCGTACAGGTGGTGCCCATCGAATACAAACGTGTGCTCGAAGAGGAAAAGATGGCCCGCCTACACGAAAAAATTGCCGGCATACAGCGGGACTATTGAATAAAAAAGTGAAAATCGTAAAAAAATATGGGAAATCCAAAAGCATTTTTAGAGATACACCGTCAGGAAGCTGGCCACCGCCCCATTCATGACCGAATACACGACTTTGGCGAGGTGGAACAGACGCTCAGCACCCGCGAACGCAAACTGCAGGCATCGCGCTGCATGGACTGCGGCGTGCCCTTCTGCCACTGGGCCTGTCCGCTGGGCAACAAGGCTCCCGAATGGAACGACGCGCTGTATCGTGGCGACTGGGAACAGGCCTACTGGCTGCTGAGCAGTACCAACCCCTTCCCCGAGTTCACCGGGCGCATCTGTCCTGCACTGTGCGAGAAAGCCTGCGTGCTCAACCGCTTCAACCATGAGCCGACCACCAACCGCGAAGACGAGCGCGCCATCATCGAGGCCGCCTTCCGCGAGGGATATGTCCAGCCACAAATCCCTGCCAGGAATGGCAAAAGGGTGGCCGTAGCAGGGGCCGGCCCCGCCGGACTTGCTGCTGCCAATGCCCTCAACCAGATGGGATATGCCGTCACGGTCTTCGAGAAGAACGAAGCCGCCGGCGGCCTGCTCCGCTACGGCATCCCAAACTTCAAGCTCAACAAGTCCGTCATCGACCGCCGCATCACGTTGCTGGAGCAGGAAGGCATTGAATTTAAATATAATTCAGAGTATTCCGAGTATTCTGAGTTTTCGGAATTCGATGCCATAGTCATCGCAACAGGCACTCCCACCGCCAGAGATTTGAAAATCCCCGGGCGAGAACTTAAGGGCGTGCATTTCGCCCTTGAGCTGCTCTCGCAACAAAACCGCGTGCTCGCCGGCACGACATTCCCGCCCGACGAGCACATCACCGCCAAGGGCAAGGACGTGCTGGTCATCGGTGGCGGAGACACGGGAAGCGACTGCATCGGCACCGCCCACCGCCAAGGATGCAAGAGTGTCACACAGATAGAGATTATGCCCAGGCCCGTGGATGGGCCCGACGACCCGCAGAACCCCTGGCCCTACTGGCCACGCACGCTGAAGACCACCACAAGCCATGAGGAGGGATGCACCCGCCGATGGAACATCAACACCCTCGAGTTCCTTGGCGAGAACGGGCAACTCGCGGGCGTCAAGGTGCAGGAAATAGAATGGCAGCCAAATCCGGAAGGTGGAAGACCAATCATGGTGGAAAAAGGCAAACCGGAAATCATCAAGGCCCAGCTGTGCCTGCTCGCCATGGGATTCCTAAAACCGGAACATCCACAGTATCCCGAAAACGTCTTCGTCTGCGGCGATGCCCGCAACGGAGCCTCGCTCGTGGTTCGCGCCATGGCCAGCGGCATCGAGACGGCACGAAAAGTCAACGAATACCTGTCGGAATGAGCAAGATAAAATTCACCAAGATGCACGGCTGCGGCAACGACTACATCTATGTTGATGTCACGCAAAACGCCATCGCCAATCCTTCTGCTGCAGCGATTGCCTGGAGCGACCGCCACAAAGGTATCGGCAGCGATGGGCTGGTGCTCATCGACAAGAGTCCGATTCCCGAGGCAGACTTCTCCATGCGCATCTTCAATGCCGACGGCTCAGAGGCCATGATGTGCGGCAACGCAGCGAGGTGCATAGGCAAATATCTTTACGAACGGGGAATGACGGGCAAGACGGCCATCCGCCTGCTGACACTGTCGGGAGTAAAGACGCTCGCAGTGCATCTTAACGGCAACATCGTGGAGAGCGTCACCGTGGATATGCTGGCACCTGCCTTTGAAGTTGATTCGCAATATGTCGGCGGACGGGGGTTGGACAAGGGAACATTCGTCTCGATGGGCAATCCCCACTATGTTATTTTCACCGACCACATCGACCAGGTGGGCGACACGGGACGGGTGCTTGAACATCACCCCGCCTTCCCGCAACGCTGCAACATCGAGTTCGCACGGGTGGAAAGCGACGGAAACATCCGCACAAGGGTCTGGGAGCGCGGCAGCGGCATCACACAGGCCTGCGGCACAGGAGCCTGCGCCACCGCCGTGGCCGCATGCCTGACAGGACGGGCGGGAAGAATAAGCAACATCGTCATGGACGGCGGCACACTCCACATCGAATGGCGGGAAACCGATAACCACGTCCTCATGACAGGTCCCGCCACTTTCATCTTCGACGGAGAAATCGATGCGGGCTTCGCCCTAAATGACAAATGAAAAAGGATAAATGAAAAGGAGGGGACTCTTTTAAGTGATGAGTGAAAAATCAAAGTGAAGAGTGAAAAATCAAAGTGAAGAGTGAAAAGTGAAGAGTGAAAAATTTGCTGCCGCCATCGGTAACGTCTAAACTCCTAAACTCCTTTTTCAACGACAAAATCATAATACACAACGGATAACTCATAACAAAATTTATCATTTAGATAATTGATATTTTTCGCATTATGGCATTAGTAAACACCCATTTCCTGAACTTGCGGTCGAACTACCTGTTCGCCGACATTGCCAAGAAGGTGAATGCCTTCAAGGTGATGCACCCCAAGGCCGACATCATCTCGCTCGGCATCGGCGACGTCACGCAGCCCCTTTGTCCCGCCGTCGTCGAGGCCATGCACAAGGCTGCCGACGAGATGGCAGCGGAGCAGAGTTTCCGGGGCTACGGTCCCGAACAGGGCTACGACTTCCTGCGCGAGGCCATTCTGAAGAACGACTTCCTGCCGCGCAGCATTCGCATCAGTCCCGATGAGATTTTCATCAACGACGGTGCGAAGTCAGACACCGGCAACTTCCAGGAGCTGTTGCATTGGGACAACTTCATCGGCGTCACCGACCCTGTCTATCCTGTCTATATCGACTCCAACGTGATGATAGGCCGCT
The DNA here is from genome assembly GCA_017474515.1 of Prevotella sp. GTDB lineage: Bacteria > Bacteroidota > Bacteroidia > Bacteroidales > Bacteroidaceae > Prevotella. The sequence continues at coordinate 25,234 of JAFVHN010000038.1, forward strand.
GCGGCACCTTCCGCGACGGCCGCTGGAGCAACGTGCGCTATTTCCCCACCACTGCCGAAAACGGTTTTGTGCCTGAGCTGCCCAAGGGCCGCCCCGTCGATGTCATCTACCTGTGCTATCCCAACAATCCCACGGGTGCCGTGCTTGGCAGGCAGGAGTTGCGCCGCTGGGTGAACTACGCCTTGAAGAACGACGCCCTTATCCTCTTCGATGCCGCCTACCAGGCTTACATTCGCGATCCCGACATTCCACACAGCATCTACGAGATTCGCGGAGCCCGCAAATGTGCCGTGGAGTTCCGTTCCTTCTCCAAGACGGCGGGCTTCACTGGTGTGCGCTGTGGCTACACCATCGTGCCGAAAGACGTGAGCGTCTCCACCTTCGAGGGCGAGCACATCCCGCTAAACCCGCTGTGGCTGCGCCGCCAGAGCACGAAATTCAACGGCACCAGCTATGTCAGCCAGCGCGCCGCCGAAGCCATCTACACCCCTGAGGGCAAGGAGCAGATGCGGCAGACCATCGACTACTATATGCAAAACGCCGCCCGCATGCTCGCCGTGCTCAGGGCATCAGGCTTTGAGTGCTACGGTGGCGAGAACGCACCATACATCTGGATGCGGACGCCCGGAGGCATGGGCTCATGGCAATTCTTCGAGTCGCTGTTGTATGGTGCACAGGTGGTATGCACACCAGGTGTCGGCTTCGGTCCCAGTGGCGAGGGTTATGTGCGCTTCACCGCCTTCGGCAACCATGAGCGCACAGAAGAGGCCCTGCATAGAATAGAGAAATGGAGTAAACTGTAAATGATTTTTAGTTATGGATTCTTAGTTATGAATTTATAAAAATGCCTTTTAGCTCCAAAAGAAAAGCAAGCTTGAGGAAATTAAATTATTCACTATAAATACAAACATGACAATGGACACATTAAGATTTCAGGTTGTCGGCGAGGCATTCAAGAAGAAGCCGCTTGACGTAAAGGCACCGGCGGAGCGCCCGTCGGAGTTCTTTGGCAAGAAAGTCTTTTCGCGTGAGAAAATGTACAAATACCTGCCCAAGGACACGTATGAGAAAATGATTGACGTGATGGACAATGGCGTTCCCCTCGACCGCGAGGTGGCAGATGCCGTGGCCGCCGGCATGAAGCAGTGGGCCACCGAGAACGGCGTTACGCACTACACCCACTGGTTCCAGCCCCTTACCGAGGGCACTGCCGAGAAGCACGACTCGTTTATCGAGCACGACGGGAAAGGCGGCATGGTGGAGGAGTTCACGGGCAAGCTGCTCGTGCAGCAGGAGCCCGACGCCAGCTCGTTCCCCAGCGGCGGCATTCGCAGCACCTTCGAGGCGCGCGGATATTCGGCCTGGGACCCCACCAGCCCCGTGTTCATCATCGACGACACGCTGTGCATCCCCACCGTGTTCATTTCCTACACCGGCGAGGCGCTCGACTACAAGGCACCGCTCCTGCGCGCCCTGCATGCCGTCAACGTGGCCGCCACCGACGTGTGCCGCTATTTCGACCCCACAGTCAAGAAGGTGACCAGCAACCTCGGCTGGGAGCAGGAATATTTCCTTGTCGATGAGGGACTGTATTCCGCCCGCCCCGACCTGCTGCTCACGGGGCGCACGCTGATGGGCCACGACTCTGCCAAGAACCAGCAGATGGACGACCACTACTTCGGCTCCATCCCCGAACGCGTGGCTGCCTTTATGCGCGAACTGGAGATTGTAGCCCTCGAGCTGGGCATCCCCTGCAAGACGCGCCACAACGAGGTGGCCCCCAACCAGTTTGAGCTGGCCCCCATCTTCGAGGACACCAACCTGGCCGTTGACCACAACATGCTGCTCATGTCGCTGATGAAGCGCGTGGCACGCAAGCACGGTTTCCGCGTGCTGCTCCACGAAAAGCCCTTCGCCGGCATCAACGGCAGCGGCAAGCACAACAACTGGAGCCTCTCTACCGACACCGGCGTGCTCCTCCATGCCCCTGGCAAGACGGCAGAACAGAACCTGCGCTTCGCCACCTTCATCGTGGAAACGCTGATGGGCGTATGGCGTCACAACGGACTGCTCAAGGCCAGCATCATGAGCGCCACCAATGCCCACCGCCTGGGGGCCAACGAGGCGCCGCCCGCCATCGTATCGTCGTTCCTCGGAAAACAGGTGTCGGAACTGTTGGACCATATCGAGAAAGCCGACGTTTCCAACATCCTCGCCATGGCCGGCAAGCAGGGACTGAAGATGGACATCCCCGAAATTCCCGAACTCTTCATCGACAATACCGACCGCAACCGCACGTCGCCCTTCGCCTTCACCGGCAACCGCTTCGAGTTCCGCGCCGTAGGCAGCGAGGCCAACTGCGCCTCGGCCATGATAGCTCTGAACAGCGCCGTGGCGGAAGCCCTCACGGATTTCAAGAAACGTGTGGATGCCCTGATTCCTGAATTAGAGAAGCAGCTTGCTGGCACGGGCCACAGCGCCGTGTTCCACGCCATCCTCGAGGTGCTGCGCCAGGACATCAAGACCTGCAAACCCATCCGCTTCGACGGCAACGGATACAGCGACGAGTGGGTGGAGGAAGCCGCACGCCGCGGCCTCGACGTTGAGAAGTCGTGCCCGAAAATCTTCGAGCGATACCTCGACGAGGAAAGCATACAGATGTTCGAGAGCCTCGGCGTGATGACACGCAAGGAGCTGGAGGCACGCAACGAGGTGAAATGGGAAACCTACACCAAGAAGATTCAGATTGAGGCACGCGTGCTCGGCGACCTCTCGATGAACCATATCATCCCCGTGGCCACCCGCTACCAGACGCAGCTGCTGCAGAACATCAGCAACATGGCTGTCGTCTTCCCCCTTGACACCGCCGACAAGCTGTCTGCACGCAACAAGAAAATCATTGAGGAGATAGCCGAGCGCATCAGCGCCATCGAGGGCATGGTGGACGAGCTGGTGGATGCCCGCCGCCAAGCCAACAAGATAGAGGACGAGCACCTGAAGGCCATCGCTTATCACGACACCGTGGAGCCGAAGCTCGACCTCATCCGCTACCAGATAGACAAACTGGAGCTCATCGTCGATGACAGCCTCTGGCCACTGCCTAAATACCGTGAACTGCTGTTCATCAGGTAACACAACCCCGTCGCATAAAAAAGAAATACCCCGTGCCTGGTTTTGCACGGGGTATTTCTTTTTTATGACTTATCGTCGTTTTGCGGCTATTTCACCGCCACTTTCCTTCCGTTAACGATATACAGTCCTGCGGGCAGGCCGCTGGTGTCGGCGTTGCTGCGCAGCTGTCTGCCGTCGAGTGTGAACACGCCGTGCTGCCGTTTGCCCTCGGCCACGGTGCCGGTGATGTTCGTGGGCCCGTCTTGGCTGACGATAAACCTGGCGTATTCCGGCCAAGCCTGCTTATAGATGCTGGCGGTGCCTGCCGGCACGAAAATCTTGGAGTCGCCGAGTACGAGGTCGCCCGGTCCGAAGGCGCACGGGCCGATGTTGGCGGGGTTGTACCCCTTCACCTCCATCCAGATGAAGAAGTTCTCATCGCTGCCGGTGTCGAAGGCCTCCCGTCCGATGGTCTTCACGCTGGCGGGAATCATGGAGGGCGGTTCGGGCAAATCGAAGAAGGCCCTCTCGCCGATGGTCTCCAGGCGGGCATCTTCGGCGAAATGGACGAAGCCGCAATTCACGAAGGCTTCCTCGCCGATGGTTACCACCGATGCGGGGATGTAAACATCTGAATAGTCAGACATGTCGCTGAAGGCGCGGTCACCGATGGTCTCCAACTGTGCATTGTCGGCGAAATACACGCCCATGCATCCGCTGAAGGCATCGTCGCCGATAGTGACCACCGAGGCGGGAATGCCCACCATCTCCATCATGGAGCCCAAGAAGGCGCGGTCGCCGATTTCCGTCACCGTGGAGGGAATGCTATGCGCCGGATCCATGGTGGAATAGCAGTTCTCGAAGGCGCTGTCGCCGATGCGCCACAGGTTGGTGGTGCGGGGATAGGAGATGCCCTCCAGCTGGCGGCAATCCTTGAATGCCTCGTCGTCGATGGTTTCCAACCCCACGAAGTGCTCCAGCTCGTAGAAGGTCTCGATGTCGGTGCCCTTGAAGACCGTTCCCAGCGAGGTGACATTGGAGGCCTCCAGCGGGTCGATGCCGCCGTCGCCGTTGTCGTCGAAGTTAGCCACGCAGATTTCCTTCACCAGCGGGTCCTGGAATGTCAGCCAGTTGGCAATGTAGAGATTGCCGTTCAAGCTGAGGGGCGTCCACACCAGCCTGTTGGAGTTGGGCTCTTCATAGCTGTAGTAGATGTCCTCGGTAGGCTGCATGATGCGGCAGCGCGTCATATCTACAGCGGGCACGTTCTCGATGATGTCGCGGTAGGGTGATGAGGCGTTGAGAACGGCGTCCTCGAGAATTACACTGGCGGGGTCGCCCACCTGTATATAGAAATCCGACTCGGGGTCGGTGTCGCGATACGGTCCGCCGTCGATGCAGGGACCCTCATCGCTGTCGATGCCCACGGCCACGTTGTGCAGCTCAATGGTGGCCCAGTTGCCGAACTGGCTGTTGTCGTACTCTATGCCTGCCTTCCTGCTGTTGATGTAGAGCCCTGCCTTGTCCACGTCGGGGTAGGTGGATGTTGACGTGAAGTTCAGCATCCCGTTCACCACGATGCCCTTGTATTTGGTGTAGATGGAACTCTGTCCCTCCAGCTTAATGTTGAGCGTTGTGCTGGAGTTGAAGCTGATGGCAGGACGAGTGGTGGAGTTGGAGACAATCTGCCCGTCAGCAATCGTAAGGGTGTAGGCCTGCGGGTCGTAGTACACGCCATAGACGCGGTCGTTGCCGTTCATGTAGCTGAAGGCGCCGTCCTCGCCCAGGTTGTCCTCGGCCAGCTCCTGTCCGCAAATATAGATGCCGTAGCCATTCCTCACCGACATATAGGGGGCATACTGCGGGATGGCCGTCTTATAGGCGTTCAGGCGGTATTCGGGCACCAGGATTTGTGTATTGTCCAACAAGCGCCCCATGGTATTGGGAGTGGTGGCCCCGAAGGCGTCGGCACCCACGGTCGGCGGCGTGTAGCGTTTGAACACGATTTTCTGGTAACGCGCTGGCGTATGGTTGATTTGGCAGAAGGCTTGGTCCTGAATTTCCGTCACCGACGCCGGTATCTCGAGCACCGTGAGGCGGTTGTCCCAGAAGGCCTGCTCACCGACGACCTCCAGCCGTTCGGGCAGTTTCATGTAGTCGATGGGGCAGCTGCCGAAGGCCAGCCAGCCGATGTTCTTCAACTGGCAATCCTGCTCATACACCACGTTGGTGAGGCCGGTGCAGAAATAGAAGGCAAACTGGTTGATGGCCTCCACGCACCGCGGAATGGTGACGATGCTGAGTGAAGAACACTCGTAGAAGCACTCCGTGCCTATGCTCTTCAGGTTATAGGGCATCTCCACCTGCTCCAGGCCGGTGCACTGGTAGAAGGCTTCGTCTTCCAGGTCGTGGAGGCCGGTAAAGAACCTCAGCTCGTTGAAGCTGGAGATGTACGACTTATACTGGAACTGCTGGCTGAGCGTCGTCACCAGCCTCGCCTCAATGTAGTCGAGGCGGTCGTCGCCGTTCTGGTCCCAGTTCAGCACGCAGGTGTTCTTCACCTGCATGTCGTCGAAATATATGGTCGGTGCTATGCGCAGCTCCTTGGGGAACGCCATCTGGTGTGCGCCGTTGAAGAACACCATTTGTTCGGGGTCATAGGTACACTTCCGCGGCATCTGCATTTCGCCGCCGTAGTTAAGGCCCTTCACGTACTGGAAGACGCTGGCGGTGAGGTCCACGTTGTTGGTGCGCGCACGCAACGTGCCGCTGTTCCTCACGTTCACATCAACATAGTGCGGGTCGCCCTGACTGCTCGGACCGTAGTTGTACCAACCCTTCACGGCGTAGCTCTGTGCCATGATGTCCAGGTCGCAGGCATCGATGGTCACCTGACAGTTGATGGGCCAATAGGGCTGTTTTTGCAACTCTATGCCGGAAAAGCTGTAGTTGGGTTCCAGGGCATCGGTGGACGTGATGTGCAAAATGGGCCGCTGGTTCTGGTTGGCATGGCCGTTGAGGAAGGTCAGCGAGTTCTGGCCGTAGATGGTGACATAGTCGCTGGTCACGTTGCTCTCGCCGATGAGCTTGATGGAAAGCTCCGGCTTGCCGGAACCGGCGGCGAAGGCGTCGATGGCCGCTACGCCCATCCCCCGTGCGATGATGGTGGCGTTGTCGAGCACCAGGGTGTTCGACGAGGGATAGTAGGTCACGCCCTCGATGACGGCGTCGGAGCCTGCGGGGGCTTCCACGCGGAAACCGTCCTCCACGCTGCCATCAACGTTCACGCCGGCCACGGTGACCTTGTATTCGGCGCGGGCGGTGGAGGGCAGCAGCGCGCAGGCCGTCAGCAGCAGCACGGCATACTTACGGAAAAAGGAAAAATTGTTCATAACTAAATCGTTTTAGAATGGTTGATAATAGATTTCACCGACAAAAATAGGAAGAAAAAGCGAAACCGCCAAATTTTCGGACGACAAAAAGGGGGACTGCATGCAAAAAGGCAATAATCAAGGGGGAAAGGGGCAGTGAAAATGGCTTTCGCATTTTCGCAAAAAAATCCATTTTTCAAGTCCTTGTGGGTGCGTGATGATAAGGGCGTGACGGGAACGGTCCCGTACTCACGCCTGGAGTGCGGGACCGTTTTCGATGTGTGTGGTCGCCGGTGCGGATGGCGGTGTTATTTCACTGTTACCTTCTTCCCATTGACGATATAGAGTCCGCTGGGCAGGCCGTTGAGGTCGCTGCCCTCGCGCACCTGTCTGCCGTCGAGGGTGAACACGCCGCGGCGCATGCCCTTCTCGGCCTTGACGGCCTTGACGCCGGTGGGGCCGTCCGGGCTGACGATGAAGCGTGCATACTCGGGCCATGCTGCCTTATAAATGCTGGCGGTGCCTGCGGGCACGAAAATCTTGGAGTCATCGTAGGCGAGGCTGGCATTGCCGAAGGCCTGCGGCTCAATGGTGGCGGGATTGTGGCCAAGGACATTCATATTGAGATAGTAGTTCAGGCCGCTGGCATCGTCGAAGGCCTGCCGTCCGATAAACTTCACCTTGGCGGGAATCATTTCGGGCACACTCCAGAGGCCGTAGAAAGCCTTTGCGCCGATGTATTCGAGCTGTGAGTCTTCGGTGAACTCCACGCCGCCGCAGTTCTCGAAGGCTTTGGGGCCGACGTATGTGACGCTGGCGGGCAGAGAGACGGTCATCCAGTTCTCCATTCCGCTGAAGGCTCCCTCGGCGATGGTGGTCAGGTTGGAGTTGTCTTCAAAATACACGCCCATGCAGCCTGAGAAGGCATAGTCGCCGATGGTGACCACAGAGGCGGGAATGGTGACGTTCTCCATCATGGAACCCGAGAAGGCATAGGGGCCGATTTCCTTCACCGTTCTGGGAATGTTATGCGCCACCATGCTGGTGGAGCAGCCAGAGAAGGCGCTGTTGCCGATGCGCCAGAAGTCGGGATTGTCGGGGAAGACGATGTTATAGAGGCCGTCGCAGTCCTTGAAGGCCTCGTCTTCTATCTCCGTGACGCTGGTGAAGTACTGCAGCTCGGGGAAGTCGCCGATGTCGGTGCCCTGGAAGACGGTGCCGATGGTCTGCACGTTGGCGGCCTCCAGGTAGTCGAGGTGCCCGTCGCCGGTCTCGTCCCAGTTGTTGATGCAGATTTGCTCAACCAGCTGGTCTTGGAACACAATCCAGTTGCCGATGTAGAGGAGATGCTGCACGGGGACGGGCGTCCAGGTGAGGGTGGCGGAGCCTTCGCCAACATACTGGATGCCGGTGGTGGGCCTGAGGATGCGGCATCCCTTGAGGTCGAAGTAGTTGACGTTCTGGATGAGGTCGGCTTCCGACGGGCTGTTGGCGGTGAGCGAGCCGTTATCGACGCACACCGACGCCCTGTCGCCGGCCTGGAAGTAGTAGCCGGTCTCCTCGTCGTATTCATCGACGTAGCGTCCGCCGTTGATGCACGGGCCTTCCTCGGAGTTAAGGGTGAGGTCCATGTCCTTGAACTCAATGTATGCCCAGCTTCCGAAGTTGCTGTTGTCGTACTCTATGCACTCGGTCTGGGAACTGATGGTGAGCTTGGGTTTGCGCCCGTCGTTGGTGTCGCCGTCCTGGAACTGCATCTGCGCTCCTGACACAATTCCCTTGCTCTTGGAATAGATGGTACTGGAGCCTTCGAGGTTGACGGAAATTCCTCCGTAGTAGGTGGTGATGGCCGGCGTTGTTGACGAGAAGTTGCGGATGTTGGCATCCTTGAGGGTGAGGGAATAGTTGTCTCTGTTGTAATAGACTCCCTCGACCAGGTTGTTGCCCTTGGAGAGGTAGAACATGCCGTCGGTGCCCACGTTGTCTTCGGCGAGTTCCTCGCCGCAGATGAAGATGCCGTAGGAATTTCTCTCGCTCATATAGGGTGCGTACTGGGGGATGGCGGTCTTGTATTCGTTGAGGCGGAACTGGCGGACGAGAATCCTGGCGTTGGGGCTCAGCATGCCGGTGTATCCCTCCTGGGTCTCGCCGAAGGCGCACTCGCCGACGGTGGGCGGTGTGTAGCCGTTCAAAACGATGGTGTAGAGCGACGAATAAATGTTCGACGGTTGGCAGAATGCCCACGAGCCTATATTGGTGACCGACGCGGGAATCTGGAGCTTGGAGAGGCGGTTGCCCCAGAAGGCCTGCTCGCCGATGGACGTCAGCTTGTCGGGCAGGAAGAGATAGTCGACGGGGCAGTTGGCAAAGCCAAGGCGGCCGATGGTGGTGAGCTGGCTGTCGTCTTCAAACGCCACATTGCCGAGGCTCTTGCAGTCATAGAAGGCGAACTGACTGATGGTCTCCACGCCACGCGGGATGGTAACGATGGAGAGGTTCGTCTTTTCGAAGGCCGACAAGCCGATGGTCTTCAGGTTGTAGGGCAACTCCACCTGCTGGAGGTTTTTGCATTCATTGAAAGCCAGGTCGTCAATGTAGCCGAGGCCGGTGAAAAACATCAGCTCGTTGAAGTTGGTGATGTTGGAGTTTCTTGTGAATTTGTCGCCCAGCGAGGTGACGAGCCTGGCCTCTATATAGTCTAAGAATCCGTCGCCGTTCTCGTCCCAGTTGCTCAGGCAGATGTTTTGCACCTTGGGGTCTTCAAACACGATGTTGTGGGCGAAGCGCACTTCGTGGGGATAGACGGGCTGATAGGCGTTGTCCACAAAGGCCATCTGCTCGGAGTCGTAGCCCACGCCGCCGCTGTCCATCACCTTCATGATTGCCTGCGCCTCGCCGTTCATCCACTTCACATACCTGAACACGCCCTGGTTGCCCGTGGTGCGCGCCCTGAGCGTGGCACCGTTCTCCACCGAGAGGGCGATGATGTGCGGGGGCCTCGGCTCGTTCGGATTGGGGTTATACCATCCGCGGATGGCGCAGTCGTTGCCCTTCAGGTCCAGGTCGCAGGCGTCGATGGTCACCTCGACCTGCGTCTGGCCCGAGTTGTCCATGTTCGTCATGTGGATGGCGCTGAAGGGGAAGTCGTAGGCATCCGTCACCTCCACATGCAGGATGGGGCGCTGGCTGGGGTTGGCATGGCCGTTGATGAAATGCAGGTAGTTATAGCCGTAGATGCCCTCATAGTCGCTGACGATGTGGCTCTCGCCAACGAGCTTGATGTTCAGGCCCTGCGTCTCACCGTCGATGGCGGCCACGCCATAGCCGTGGGCCACGATGGTGGCGTCCTTCAGCAGAATGGTGTGAGTGGAAGGATAGTACCACACGCCCTCGATGGTGGCGTCGGAACCCTCGGGGGCCACAACGTAGGTGTCTTTCTCGTCGCTCACCTCCACGCCGGCAATGGTGATATAGGCATGGGCAGCAGACGGCAGAATGACGGAGCACGCAAGCAGCAACAACGCCGCCGCACTTCTTCGGAAAAAGTAAAGTTTGGTCATAACTGTGTCATTTAGAATGGTTGATAATATGTTTTCAGCGACAAAAATATAAATAAAAACCGAAACCGCCAAATAATCGTACAACAAAAGTGGATTACAACCCCAAAAAGCAGCGATTTTGTAAAAATTTTTCATAAATATTATCCACCTCGCTGGGAGTTTGACCGCAAATTTCGGGGAGAGATCTTGAAGATTGAGAGGAGAGATCTTGAAGATTTCTCCCCGAAATTTGCGGTCAGGCTTCGGACATTTTTAAAGTTGCTGATTATCAATGTGTTACAAAAGGGGTGAAAAAACCGCCCGTTTTGTCAAAATTTTTCAAAATTTCCAAAGGTGGATTTTTGAGCGTCGCGGGGTGCTTTTTTTCGATATTTTTCAGTACCTTTGCAACCAACTTTGCAGCCTTCGGGCACCCGTGTCTGAACTTCCAGACAGCAAAGCGAATGACTTAAACCAAGAAACGAACCATGAGTAGAAAGAAGAAATCGCTCCCCCTGCTGGAGAATGTAGAGATAGAAGCCTGTGCCGCCGAGGGCAAGGCGCTGTTCCACTGGAACGACCTGGTGGTGTTTGTGCCCTTTTGCGTGCCGGGCGACGTGGCCGACGTGCAATTGCGGCGAAAGAAGCACAACTATGCCGAGGGCGAGGTGGTGCGCATCGTAAAGCCCAGTCCGGTGAGGGTGGAGCCGCGATGCCGGCACTTCGGCGTGTGCGGCGGTTGCGCGTGGCAAAACCTGCCCTACGAGGAACAGCTGAAAATGAAGCAGAAACAGGTGTTCGACCAGCTATCGCGCATAGGAAAGGTACACCTGCCGTGGATAAGCCCCATCATGGGCAGCGTGAAAGAATGGGAATACCGCAACAAGCTGGAGTTCGGGGCGTCGTGCAAGCGGTGGATGACGCGCGAGGAGATAGCCAGCGGCGACGACATCGGCGTGCGCGACGCACTGGGCTTCCACATCAGCGGCGCCTTCGACAAGATACTGCCCGTGGACGAGTGCCTGCTGATGGACGGGCTGCACAACGACATTCGCAACGCCTTCTTCAACGAGGCACGGCGGCTGTGCATGACGTTCTTCGACCTGAAGGCGCAGCGGGGACTGCTGCGCGACATCGTGATGCGCAACTCGAACACCGGCGAGTGGATGGTGATAGTGCAGTTCTGCGGCATCAACCCCAAGGAGGTGGCGCCCGCAACGGCCACGCAACCCTCAGCCGACGACCTGCTGGCACGCCGGCTGCTACAACATATCGCCGATAATTTCCCGCAGATAACGGCGCTGCTATACCTCGACAACCGCAAGTGCAACGACACCTACTTCGACCTGCCCATACATGTGTTCAGCGGCAAGGACCACATCATAGAAGCCATGGAGGACCTGCGCTTCAAGGTGGGGCCCAAGAGCTTCTACCAGACGAACACCGAGCAGGCCTACCACCTCTACTCGGTGGCCCGCGACTTCGCCTTCTCGGAGGTGGAGGGGAGCCGCTTCGAGGAGCCCGACTACTTTGAACGGCGCGAGGAATACTACGCAGAAAGGAGAAACATGCCGCAGGAGCAGAAACCGCTGGTATATGACCTCTACACCGGCACCGGCACCATTGCCAACTTCGTGGCCAAGAACGCACGCAAGGTGGTGGGCATAGAATATGTGCCCGAGGCCATTGAGGATGCCAAGGTGAACGCACGGCTCAACAACATTGACAACACGCTCTTCTTTGCCGGCGACATGAAGGACATCCTGGACGACGACTTCATTGCACGCCACGGACGGCCCGACATCATCATTACCGACCCGCCGCGCGCAGGCATGCACCCCGACGTGGTGGAAACCATCCTGAGGGCCGACCCCACGCGCATCGTCTATGTGAGCTGCAACCCCGCCACGCAGGCCCGCGACCTGCAGCTGATGGCCCACCGCTACCGCGTGGCCGCCGTGCAACCCGTAGATATGTTCCCGCATACGCCGCATGTGGAGAACGTCGTATTGCTCACACGCATCGACGACGAGGAAGGCTGATCTTCCCCACCCTGCCCTGCCCGGTGACACGTTTGCCGCCACGCCATCGCAACGCCCCCATTTTCCTCGCGAAATATTTGGACGTTTCGCAAAAAAACACTAACTTTGTGGCATCAACTGAAAAAAGCGAATCTATGGGGACTGATATTTTGAAAAAAGCGGCCATGCTGGCCGTTGTGCTCTTTTCTTTCTGCACGGGAGCAAAGGGTTATATGTTTCATGGTGTTAATTACGTCTTGCGTGGCGACAATACGGCGGCCGTGATAAAGCTGAACGAAGGGCTGTATGAGGGCGACATAACCATCTGGGGCAGGTTCACCGTTGATGAAGTCCCATACAGGGTTACGGAAATCGGCTATTATGCTTTCAAGAACTGCACGGGCCTTACCTCCATAACACTGCCGTCAACCCTGGAAGTCATCGACAACGAGGCTTTTTGGGGCTGCACAGCACTTACAACGATTTCTATTCCGGAATCGCTGACAACCATCAAGGACTACGCCTTCAAGGATTGCACGGCGCTGACGACTATTTCCTACTCCTACGGTTTATTCTCCATAGGAAACCTGAAGGAAATAGCCACGTATGCTTTCTCGGGCTGCACCAGCCTAACATCGGTATGGATTCCAAACTCCGTCACCACGATAGGGAACGGCGCCTTCAGGGGGTGCACATCGTTGGAGCGCGTCTATATTTCCAGCCTCGACAAATGGTGCGCCATCGACTTCGGCTCCGCCATTCAGGGACATCCCGTGCTCGGCAATGCCCATTACCTCTATGTTGACAACACGCTGGTGACCGACCTGGTGGTGCCCGCCGTGGAAACCATCAAGAAAAACACCTTCGCAAGCATTTACCTCAACTCCATCGAAGTGCAGGAAGGCACCACCGACATCGGCGACAGGGCATTCTCGGAAATCAAAGCCGACTACGTCATACTGCCCTCAACCCTGCAAAACATCGCCGAGCGCGCATTTGCTAAAATGACTGGCGTCACCGACGTGTATTGCCAGGCCATGACGCCGCCAACCATTGTGAGCAAAACCTTCCAGAACGTGGACCTCAGCGCGGTGACACTACATGTGCCACAGGCCGCCATCAGTGCCTACCGCAACCACGAATTCTGGGGGGCTTTCGGCAACTTCAAGGCAACCATTCCCTTAGGACAGAGGGAGCAAGGCGGGCTGAAATACAGGCTCACACCACAAAAGACGGCCACCGTGGAAGGGGTGAACTCTTCGGAATTGCCGCAAGACCTTAACATTCCGGCCAACATCAACGTGGAAGGGTACACCTATCAGGTGAAGAAAATTAAAGAAAAAGCATTTCAATATACCGACCTGAACTCGGTCACCCTGCCCAACGGCATCGTCGCCATAGGCCAGCGGGCTTTCCAACACTGCAAGCTGAAAACCATCAATTTGCCCGCAAACATCACCGACATTGGGGAATATGCGTTCTACTATTGTGAGAACTTAGAGGCAGTGACCATTCCCCCGAAAATAAAGATTTTAGAGGACGGCACCTTCAAATATTGCAAAAAACTTACCTCGGCTACCATTCCCAACGGCGTGGAAGCCATCGGCCAACAGGCCTTCTCTGATTGCGCGGCACTGAAAACCCTCAGCCTTGGAAACAGCTTGAAGAAGATAGGGGTTAACGCCTTCAGGGAATGCACTTTGCTTGACAACGTCGTCATTCCCAATAGCGTGGTAACCATTGAGGGCGGTGCTTTTTACAACTGTAAGGGAATGAAAGCGCTCACACTGGGTAATGGCATTCAAACCATCGGCAGAAATGCCTTCTACTACTGCAACTCGCTGACTGCATTGTCATTAGGAAGGAATGTGGAAACCATTGGAAACGAAGCTTTCGCCAACTGCAGCCAACTGAAGGAAGTGACCATTCCCGACAAGGTGACCACCATCGGCTCAAGTGCGTTCAACAGATGCACCGGACTGGAAACGGTAAACATTGGCAACGGATTGAAAACAGTGGACTTACACGTTTTCGATTATTGCACAAACATCACCACCATCAGCCTGGGAAAGGCGATGGAAAAGATTGAAAGCGGGAACTTCAGCCTCTGCCCAAACCTGCAAACGGTGTACTGCTATGCCGAAACTCCTCCCAACGTCAAGTATTTGGACGATGGCTCCATTTTTTATCAAACGAACATCTTTAATGCCGACAATGCCGCCAACGCCACGCTCTATGTGCCGTCGGCCTCCATGCCACTGTATCTGCAATCAACGGTTTGGAATATCTTCGGGACCGTCGCGCCCATCAGATATCCCACCGCGGTGGAAGGCGTGGAAAACATGGCCGACGACGGGCAATGGTACGACCTGACAGGGCGGAAAGTGGAACGTCCGACAAAGGGCGTATATATCAAAGACGGGAAGAAAATAATGGTGAAATGAGCCTCGGCCTCAGAAAAAAAGCAAAAGGCATCTTTTTTCTGAGGAAAAAAGTTTCTGATTAAAGATTTTTATATTAACTTTGCAAGAAATTATACTAATAACCTATAAAACAATCACACTATGGTCGATCTAAAGAAAACCCTGCTGGTGGCCACAGCCCTTTTCATGGTGGCTGGCACACAGGCTCAGGAAAGTAAAAAATGGTACGACAACCTTAAATTCAGCGGCTACGGCATGCTACAGTATCAAGGTGTTGACAAGGAGAATGCACACACCAACTCCTTCAACCTGCGACTGGCCCGTTTTATTCTCGACGGAAAAATCGGCGACTTCGATTGGAGGGCACAGATTCAAGGCACCAATGCCAAAGGACCCGCCGAGCCAACTGTTCAGTTGGTTGATCTCTATGCCGAATGGCGGAAATACCCCGAGTTTAAAATCCGCGCAGGACAGTTCAAGCGCGCCTTCACCTTCGAAAACCCCACCCACCCCATCACTCAGGGCTGGAGAGGCTATGCCGACGTCATCAACCGATTGTCGGGATTTGGCGACCGCGCCGGTGAGAAATCCAGCGGCGGACGCGACATCGGCGTTCAGCTGGCCGGTGACATCCTGCCCAACAGCAGCGGGCGAAAATTGCTTCACTACCAAGTGGGCGTATATAACGGTGAGGGAGTCAACCGCAGCGACAAGAACAACCAGAAAGACATTATTGGCGGACTTTGGGTGATGCCCGTCAAGGGTGTACGCGTTGGCGCCTTCGGATGGAAGGGCAGCCACGGCGGCATGGTGACAAAAGACGGAAACAACGAGAATGTTCCGCTGAACCGCTACTGTCTCTCGGCCGAATATGACAAGGATGAATTCACCTTCCGAACAGAATACATCCACTCACAGGGCTGGGGAACGGGTGTCGTTGGCAACAACGTCATCAACTACGACCTGGGTGACAAGGCCGACGGTTGGTATGTGTTTGGCATCGTGCCCCTGATAAAGTCGAAACTCCACGCCAAGGCACGCTATCAGACCTATCGCGTATCGAAGGAATGGAGCAGCTCTGTCAACCAAGTGGAGTGCGGTCTTAACTATTTCTTCACGAAGAACCTGGAAATGCACCTTGAGTACTCGCACGTCAACGACCGCAACCTGGCCAACCACAACTACAACCTGATAGACATGGAGCTCGACTTCCGTTTCTAAACGGACAAGCCACGACAGATAGGGTAGAAACACCATTATCAATTATTCTAAATAACAACAATGAACATTCCTACAGTATTCTGGCTCGTGCCGATTGCCTCGCTTGTTGCACTCGGCATGGCATGGTTCTTCTTCAGAAGCATGATGAAGGCCGACGAGGGCACACCTCGTATGAAAGAGATTGCACTGTACGTGCGCAAAGGGGCCATGGCCTACCTCAAGCAGCAGTACAAGGTGGTGATTTACGTCTTTATTGCGCTGGCCGCGCTCTTTGCCTTCATGGCATACGGGCTGGGCGTGCAAAACCCGTGGGTGCCCTTCGCATTCCTTACGGGCGGTTTCTTCTCGGGACTGGCCGGATTCTTCGGCATGAAAACAGCCACTTACGCCTCGGCACGCACGGCCAACGCCGCCCGCAAGAGCCTTGACGGCGGACTGACTATTGCTTTCCGCTCGGGCGCCGTAATGGGCCTCACCGTGGTGGGACTCGGACTGCTCGACATTGCCATTTGGTTCATCGTGCTCAGCTTCTTCTATCATGGCGACAAAATGGCGCTCATCACCATCACCACCACCATGCTGACCTTCGGCATGGGTGCCTCCACGCAGGCTCTGTTTGCACGTGTGGGCGGCGGCATCTACAGCAAGGCCGCCGACGTGGGAGCCGACATCGTGGGCCAGGTGGAAGCCGACATTCCTGAGGACGACCCGCGCAACCCCGCCACCAGCGCCGACAACGTGGGCGACAACGTGGGCGACGTGGCCGGCATGGGTGCCGACCTCTACGAAAGCTACTGCGGAAGTATCCTTTCCACGGCAGCACTCGGTGCCACGGCCTTCGCCATGATGCCCGAAATGCAGCTGAAAGCCGTCATCGCGCCGATGCTCATCGCCGCCGTGGGCGTGTTCCTCAGCATCTTCGGCATTTACCTGGTGCGCACCAAGGAAGGTGCCGGCATGAAGGACCTGCTTCGCTCGCTCTCTCTGGGAACCAACGTCAGCGCCGTGCTCATAGCAGTGGCTTCGTTTGCCATCCTCTACCTGCTGGGCATTGAAAACTGGCTCGGACTGTCGTTCTCGGTCATTACCGGACTGGCAGCCGGCGTCATCATCGGCCAGGCCACAGAATACTACACCTCTCACAGCTACAAGCCCACCCAGCGCATTTCGGAGGCCGGACTGACAGGCTCGGCAACGGTCATCATCAAAGGCATCGGCACGGGCATGATTTCAACGTGCATTCCCGTGGTCACCATCGGCGTGGCCATCATGCTGAGCTATCTCTGCGCCAACGGCTTCAACATGGAGATGAGTGCCGACGCTCTCTCCCACGGTCTCTACGGCATCGGCATCGCCGCAGTGGGCATGCTTTCCACGCTGGGCATCACGCTGGCCACCGACGCCTACGGACCCATTGCCGACAATGCCGGCGGCAACGCCGAAATGAGCGAACTCGGTGAGGAGGTGCGCCACCGCACCGATGCCCTCGACGCGCTGGGCAACACCACCGCCGCCACGGGCAAGGGCTTCGCCATCGGTTCGGCCGCCCTCACCGCCCTGGCACTGCTCGCCTCGTATATTGAAGAGGTGAAAATTGCCATGGAACGCGCGGGCACCACGCTGACCAACCTGAAGGGCGAAGTTATCAATGCTGCCGACGCCACCATCCCCGATTTCATGAACTTCTTCCAGGTGAACCTGATGAACCCCAGGGTGCTGGTGGGTGCCTTCATCGGCGCCATGGCAGCATTCCTGTTCTGCGGACTCACCATGGAGGCCGTGGGACGCGCTGCCCAGAAGATGGTGGAGGAAGTGCGCCGACAGTTCCGCGAAATTCCCGGAATATTGCAGGGCACCGGCACTCCCGACTACGGCTCGTGCGTGGAAATCTCCACTCGCGCCGCACAGCATGAGATGATTTTCCCGTCAATCCTGGCCATTGTCATTCCTATCATCGTGGGCTGCATCCTCGGCGTGGCCGGCGTGCTCGGACTGCTGGTGGGCGGACTGGCCGGAGGCTTCACCCTGGCCGTGTTCATGGCCAATGCCGGCGGTGCCTGGGACAATGCCAAGAAGAACATTGAGGAAGGTGCCTTCGGCGGCAAGGGCTCGTTTGCACACAAGGCCACCATCGTGGGCGACACCGTGGGCGACCCGTTCAAGGACACCAGCGGCCCCAGCCTCAACATTCTTATCAAACTGATGTCGATGGTAAGCATCGTCATGGCCGGACTGACCGTAGCATTTGTCTAAACACCCCCTTACATCTCCGTTCAACGGGGTAAAAAGAAAAAAATTGCCACATTCCTTGCAGGTGTGGCAATTTTTTTATACTTTTGTAGCCAAATAACAGACAGAACTAATCGAAAAGTGGAAGAAACTAATATTCCCCCTATGGAACAGGCAGGAACGGCTCAAGAAAACCATTCTTCGCATCACCACCACAACAGCAGCGGTGACGGCTCTTCGTCGTTGCATCACCACAGCAGTAGCGGCCACCACCATCATCACCACCACCACCATAAGGACTCGTCGGAACGGATGAAAGACCACATCCTGATGAGTGCCAAGCGCAGGAAGATGTTTGAGAAGGTGCTGTTCTACGTGATTTGCGCCGTGGCCATCCTCGTGGTGCTGGCCTGTGTCATTGTCTATTTCTTCAATATAGAATAACTCAAGTTACTCGTCCCTCAACTTTTTTTGTAGTTCAGGAGTTCAAAATTCTTGTTTGAATTCCCCAGAATTCAGCCCCTTGTAGGGACATACTTTATGTATGTCCGCTCACCCGTGCACACCCGAGTTATTTCGGACACACAGAAAGCATGTCCCTACAAACGGAAAATGGCATTTGTCATTTTGCGCAAACGCAATTATTTTGTCAAGATTTTTCATGGCTCTTGGGTTGTCCCAAGAAGTTTGACCGCATATTTCGGGGAGAAATCTTCAAGATCTCTCCTCTCAATCTTCAAGATCTCTCCCCGAAATTTGCGGTCAAACTTCAAGCAATTTACAACCTATTGAAATTCAATAGGTTACAAAACTACCAAAGAATTGGCAATTTTGTCAAGATTTTTTATCAATTTATATCCATGCAGCTACCCGCCATCTTTGAAGTGAAGAGTGAAGAGTGAAGAGTGAAAAATTTGCTGCCGCCATCTGAAGCGGGTTAAATTCTTCACTCTCTTCCCCCCCAAGGGGGGACACGAGGGGTGCCTTCACTTAGTCACTTTCACTTCAAGGAAACCCTGAACCAGTCGGCTTCCACCCATCCGCGGTTGGTCTTTCCGGCGGGTTCCACGGCCAGCAGTCCTATTTTCGCGCCAATCCACTTCCCTTCCTTCATGGTGAACACCCCTCCGGCCTCGGTGAAGGTCTTTCCGTTCAGGCTGTAGAAGAATCGGCACTGGCCGTCGGCAACAACCATTCTGAGGAAGATGTCCTCGTGGATGGCCGGCTGATAGTCTATCTTGTCGCGTTCGGTGGGTTTCAGCGTGGCAATCAGCTCCTCCTTCTGCGCCTTGCCCTTGTCGGCGGCGATGCAGGTGAGGCGGAGCAGCTGGAAACCGTCGTCCACGCGCCTCACGACGAGGGCGCTGTAGTCGAGGCCCATCATGATGATGCCGCCCGTCTGGTTTTGTTCCTTCGACGTCATGCGCAACTTGGCCGTGGCGGTGAAGTTGTCGGCGGGCGTCTTTTGCAAAAGCATGTTGGGCACATTCCACAGGCTCACCGCACCCTCGTCCATCTTATGCGTATAGATGCGCATGGTGCCAAAAGCGGTGGGCATGCCGAACTTCTGGTCGTAGTTGGCCTGCCACTGCCATTGCTTGCCCAGCACGGGAGCGTTGAACTCATCGCTTTCCATAGGGTTGACAATGGTTGAACTGCAGCTCTTGGGCTTCTTATGGGTGAGCACGGGCTCGCCCTTCTTGCCCATGATGGGCCATCCGCTCGACCAGTCCACGGGCTGAAGGTGCACCACTCGGCCATAGCATTCCTTGTCCTGGAAATGTAGGAACCAGTCCTCGCCGAAAGCGGTGTGAACCCAAGCGCCCTGATGAGGGCCGTTTACGCTGGTCTTGCCCTGCGCCAGCACTATTTTGTGCTCATAGGGTCCGTAGGGCGACTTGGAGCGCATGGCCAGCTGGAACCCCGTGGGCACGCCGCCCGCCGGACACATTATCCAATACCATCCGTCGCGCTTGTAGAACTTGGGACCCTCGCAGGTGCGGTTCTCCGTGCCGTTGCCGTCGAACACGATGACGGGGTTTGAAATGGCCTTGGTGCCCTCGGCGTTCAGTTCGCGAACGGTGAGCACCGAGGCAAAACGGGCCCGCGAATTGGCCCAGCCGTTCACCAGGTAACAGCGGCCGTCGTCGTCCCACAGGGGCGTGGTGTCAATCATTCCTTTTCCGGCAATCACGCAGACGGGTGCCTCCCATTTTCCGGCAGGGTCTTTCGTCTTCACCATATATACGCCGAAGTCGGGGTCGCCCCAATAGATGTAGAACTCGCCGTTGTGATAGCGGATGGAAGGTGCCCACACGCCGTCGCCGTGGCGCGGGGAGCTGAAGTGGTTGAGCAGGGCGTCGTCGCCCTCATAGAGATTGCCGAGGGCATAGCCGATGATTTCCCAGTTCACCAGGTCGCGCGAATGGAGAATGGGCAGACCAGGCGTACACTGGAAGGAACTGGCCGTGAGATAGTAGTCTTCGCCGACCACGCACACGTCGGGGTCGGAATAGTCGGCGTTGATGACGGGATTGGTGTAGGTGCCGTCGCCATTGTCGGGGCACCACACTTCAGACTTGTACTGTGCCAACAAGCCGCCGGGAATGGCCAGCATGCAGGCAACAACGATTTGTTTTAGCATATAAATAATTGTTATTCTGATAGTTTGATTTCTTGGTCAGCCACCTTGAGCACATAGTTCACACGGTGCTCAATGGTCATTACCTTTCGCGGCTGAAGCCGGTCTTCCGGCGAAAGGGCCAGGGCCACATGGCCCATGGTGCGGCGCAGGTTGATTTCCACGCAGGGATGGAGCATGAAGCCCTGCCCTTGTCCGCGCGCCACAATCATCATGTCCACACCGAACGGCCCGGCATACTTGTTGCGGAACAGGGTGGAAAAGTATTTGCAGGCTTTATTCCTGACATTTTCGAGCAGTGCCGTTTCCACATAGCGGCCCAGCATCTCGGTTTTGTCTTCCTCGGTGGCAAGGAGGTTGCCCGTGTAGGCTCCGTTCAACGTGGAGAAGAGCGACAGGCCGTCGTAGGTCACGCTGCCGTCGCCATGGGCGGTGAACTCCATGCCGAAGTCTTTCACCTTATTATAATATGGCTCCATCATGATGCCGCCCTGGCGGGTCATGGTGTTCCGGATGAAGCCTTGGAGCGACGTGGTGACGGCCGCGTCGGCGATGTATCTCACCCCTCTCCCACTGCTGCTCCAAGGCGCCTTCACGACCACGTCTTGCCATTTTTCAACAAAAGCGTTCACGCCTTCGGCAGTGGTCATGTAGTCGGCCTGTCCGCAAGTGAGGTCTTCCACGCCCTGGCGCAGGGCGGCCAGCGCTTCTGTGCACTGCCGGCGGCTGGACAGCAGGCGTATGTCTGAAAGGTTGTCGGTGCCGGGCAGCTGTTGCCGGTCCACACCGGCTTCGCTGAGCTGTGTGCAAATGGCAATGTCCCATCCCCACGGGCTGACGGCGTCGGGATGAAACCGATGCAGGTCGTCGATGCCGACGAAGGTCACCGCTGACATGCGCCGCCGGTGTCGCCGCGAGGCTTTTTGGGCGAAGGGCACATCATCCACAAGCACAATGTCGCCGTCGGAGGCCCATAGTGCGGGCAGCCAACCAAGGTTCATGCGCAATTCTTGTGCGGCATGGGGCATGGTGAGGTGCCTGCGGTTGAAGGCCAGGGCAATGTCGTGCTCGGGATTGAAAACGTGAAGGGTCATTTATATAAAAGGTGAAAAAGTGAAAAGGTGAAAAAGAAAAAAGGAAGAGTGAAAAGTGAAGAGTGAGAAACATGCTGCCGCCATCTGATGAACGGCAAAATGCCTTCACTCTTCATTTTTCACTCTTCACTCTTCACTTTATTTTACTTGTTCAGATATTTCTTTCCGTTGACGATGATGATGCCCTTGGCATTCTTGTCAACACGCTGGCCGTTGATGTTGAAATACACGTTGCCGGCCTTGTTGTCGCTGTTGACCATGCGAATGGCAGTCTGCCCGCCGGGCAGTTTGCCGTTCTGCAGCAGGGTGATGGTGGCATCGCCGTTCTGAGCGGTGACGGTGGCATCGCCGGTGGTGTCGAAGTAGAAGCCCACTGCGGTCATCTTCGAGCCGTTGGCGTTGATGTAGTACTTGCAGCCTGCGAACACGGGGAACTTGATGAGGCCGGGGCCGCCCTTGGCAATGTTCTTGGTCCACTTCATGGTGCCGTCTTCCTGGGCTTCGCAGTGGTCGTCGTACTTGCCGATGTTGCGGCAGTAAATCTGCTCGGGCCACTCCACGGCGGTAATGCCTGCGTCTTTCAGGTAGTTGTACTCTCCGCCGCCCTGAAGCTCAAATCCGTACTGTGCGCCCAGGTCGGTGGTGGCGTCGCCCACGGCCGAGTAAACGTAGCCTATTGCATCGTCGTTCTCAAAGATGGTGTAGGCCTTGTTCGAGGAAGCCTGCTGGAACACATAGAGATAGCCGTCTTGCTGGACATCGGCCACGAAGAAGGCACCCTGCACGGGGGCTTTCAACGTGCTGGCGGGCGTGCCTCCGTCGGCATCCTTCGGGTTGCTGTTGCCCTGCAGTCCGCCTTTCAGAGTAGTGTCGCCGATGAAGAACGGGCCACGATTCTGGGCCTTGTAGCTGTCTTCGGCACCAATCTTGAAGCTGATGACACCCTCGATGGAACCGATTTCTGTTCCTCCGGCCACAGTGACACCATCCTCACCCAGGCCGAGAGCAGCATACAGGGGGTTGTCGGCATCAAAGACCACGGCGGTGCCGCTGCCTCCCGAGCCCTGAGCGGCCTGCACGGCGGCATCGCGGTCGGTGTAGAGGCGCAGGGCAACGTCGAGCTGGTTGTTGCCGGCGAAGAAGAAGTCGAACGAGCCCTCGTAGGCCTCGTCGAGGAAGTCGAGCGTGGCGAAGGTGTAGCCGGCCACATGCTCATGGGGCGTAGGCACCTTTTCGTTCTCGGGGTTCACCTCGCACGGGTCGATGGGATACCTGGCCTTCGTATAGATGACCATGTTGTCCTGCTCGTCCTTGCCGATGGGGTCGGCAAATTCGTAGCCGTCCTGATCGCCGGCACCCCAGCCGTAGAGGTATTCCCAGTTGTCGCCTTGCGAGTAACCCGACATCTCAACGCGCCACACCTTCACACCGGCGGGCAGGTTGATGGTGTACTTGGTCTTGTTCTTGAAGTTGATGCCGAGGCTCCAGCCCTGGCGCTCCACAATCTTGAATGCGCGTCCGCCCATCGACAGGGTAATGTCAGTGCCCTGGAAGTAATAGGTCTGGTCGTCGCTCTTCGATTCATCATAGGTTTCTGTGGTAAGGTCCACATAGCCCTGCGCCGACAGTCCGGCTGCGAACATGGCGCACGCAAAGAGAGTAAATAATTTCTTCATAATAGCAGTAATTTGTTTTAAGATGTTTGAGATAAAATTGAAATTCTGAGCACAAAATTAAGAATTATATTTCATATTACTGTTGTTTTGGCAGTAAAAAAAAGTAAAAAACGATAATTTTACCCCGTGAAATGACAATTTGCACACCTTTCCGCGTCTTTTTCCACTTTTCCACCCGCACTGTTGTCACCCGGTGCCGCGACACTTTGGCTGCGCCGTGGTGAAAAGCCGGCGGAGGGAAGGCCCCAAAAAAGAGCCGTGCCCCGTATTGAGGCACGACCCTTGAGTGAAAACAATGTATCTCGCGAGATTACTTGTTGAGGTACTTCTTGCCATTAACGATGACAATGCCCTTCTGCGACATGTTCACGCGCTGGCCGTTGATGTTGTACACCACGCCGTTTGCGGAGTTCTCTGCCTTCACGTTCTTGATGGCAGTCTCGCCGCCGGGCAGCTGGCCGTTCTGAAGCAGGATGATGGTTTCCTCACCACTCACGGTGCTGATAGTGGCGTCGCCTGTGGTGTCGTAGTAGAAACCTACTGCGGTCATCTTCGAGCCGTTGGCGTTGATGTAGTACTTGCAGCCTGCGAACACGGGGAACTTGATGAGGCCGGGGCCGCCCTTGGCAATGTTCTTTGTCCACTTCATGGTGCCGTCTTCCTGGGCATCGCAGTGGTCGTCGTACTTGCCGATGTTGCGGCAGTAGATCTGCTCGGGCCACTCCACGGCGGTGATGCCTGCGTCTTTCAGGTAGTTGTACTCTCCGCCGCCCTTGAGCTCAAAGCCATACTGTGCGCCCAGGTCTGTGGTGGCGTCGCCCACGGCCGAGTAAACGTAGCCAATGGCATCGTCGTTCTCAAAGATGGTGTAGGCCTTGTTCGAGGAAGCCTGCTGGAACACATAGAGGTAGCCGTCGGTGTTCACATCGGCCACGAAGTAAGCGCCCTGCACGGGGACTTTCAGCGTACTGGCGGGCGTGCCTCCGTCGGCATCCTTCGGGTTGCTGTTGCCCTGCAGTCCGCCCTTGGACTCTGTGTCGGCCACGATGAACGGGCCGCGGTTCTGGGGCTTGTAAGTGTCTTCAGCACCAATCTTGAAGCTGATGACGCCCTCGATGGAACCGATTTCAGTTCCACCGGCCACGGTGACACCGTCGCTGTTGAGGCCGAGAGCCGAGAAGAGGGGGTTGTCCTCGTTGAACACCACCACCTGGGCGCTGGCACTCATGGCAGCTACGAAGGCCACTGCACTAAGTAAAATTTTTTTCATAATAAAATTTTTTGTTAATGATTAAAATGATATTTGAGCAATATTACTCTCTGGTTGTTGTGTAAAGGCCGGGCGGGCAAGTGTCCAGCCCGGCCTTTTAAGCTACTATCGCCTTCCTTCGAAGGTGTAGTTGAATTTCTTGGTGATACGTCCTACTTTCTCCGAGATGGTGAAAGCCGTGGTGAGCACACCGTCTTCCGAGATGCGTCCGGCGAAGGCTGTTCCCAGGCCGTTGGTTTCGAGCTGGTTGACGAACTGGAATCCGCGTCCCGAGTTCCACACGTTGGCCACAGACGACTTTTCGAGGCTGGCTCCGGGGCAGCTGAAGGTGATGTCGGTGCAGCGCACTGAGTCGGTAGCAACGAGCGTCACGGTGCCGTCGTAGGTGTTAGTGCCGTCTTCGCCCTCTTTTGTCCAGGTGCCGGTGTAAGTGCCGGCAGAAGCCTTCTCGGGTGTGGTGGAGTAGCTGATGACTTCGTCTTCGTCGTCATCGCTACATGCCACGAAGGAGCAGCTGAGCGTGAACAGGGCAAATGCTGCAAAAATATATTTTTTCATGATTTCTCGTGTTTTGAGGTTCTACATTGTTGATTAATAGCCGGGGTTCTGATCTTCCTTGTTGATGGCGGTGTTCATCTCAATCTCGTTGGAGGGGATGGGGCGCAGCAGCTTATAGGCCGAACCCGTAACGTCCATCATGGACTTGGCATTGGTCACGTAGGGGTTGAACTGCACGTTGTAGCGCACGAGCTGCTTGGTACGGCGGAGGTCCATCCAGCGGTGGCCTTCAGCATAGAGCTCGCGGGCACGCTCGTCAAGGATGACGTCGATGTCGCGCACCTGGAAGCCCTCGGTGGTGAAGTAGTTGTGCTCATAGGCTCCGAAGGAATTAAGCGAGGGCAGGCCGGCACGGTTACGCACGGCATTGAGCTTGCTAAGGGCCTGGGCGGTCTGTCCGGCCATGAGATAAGCCTCGGCAGCAATGAGGTACATGTCGCTGACGTGCATGATCACGATGTCGCGATAGTCGTTGTTGTCAGTCACCTGGGCCGACGAGGGGTCGTCGAACTTCTTCACGCAAGCGCCGTTGTTCACCTGGATGTTGTAGGTGGCCACGGACTTCACTTCCTTTGTCCAGTTGCCGTCGGCATCGAAGGCGTAGGTGACGACGTTGGGAAGGGTGAGAATGGCAGCGGTGGCCGTGGTGAGGTAGTTCTTCTGCTTGTAGAGCTCCTTGTTGGCGGCAAACTCAGCCTCGGCCTCGGCTTCTGTCACCCAGTAGGGGAAGAACTGGTGTCCGATGCCCTGCTTGGCGAGGTCGGCCTTCGGCATGTTATAGTAGGCGTAGTAGCCCTGGGTGCCCCAGTCGGCGGTGGAACCTGTGATAGTGCCGTTGTACATGATTCTCATGTAAGTGGCATCGTAGCGCAGGTCTTCGGGGTCATAGAGGTACATGGACTTCTCCGACTGTGCGTTGTCGCTTCCCACGTTCTTCATGCCGCTGGTGGTGCAGGCGCCGTAATAGCCGCCGTAGTTGTTCTGCATGCTATGTCCGCCGCTGGTGGCGTCGCCGGGATAGCCGTTGCGCTCATACTGCACGGAGAAGATTTCCTCTTCGTTGCCTTCGTTATAGGGCGACCATTTGTCGGCGTAGCTCATGGTGAGGTTGATGCCGTTGATGGCTTTCTCGGCCCATTCGGCGGCAGATGCAAAGCGGCTGGTGGAGTTCACCGTGTAGGTTCCCTGCTCAATATTGCTATAAGGGGCGTCGAGATCCCATCCTGCTGACAGATAGACCTTTGCCAGGAGTGCTGCCACAGCCTGCTTGCTGGCGCGACCGTTGTGGCTCTGAGCGGGAAGGCTCGAGTTGTTGTAAAGGTCGGTCAGGTCTTCAATCATCGACGAATAGATTTCCTCGAGGCTGGTGCGCGGATAGCTGCGGTTGGCGTCGTTGATATAAGAGGTGACGTAGGGCACCGAGCCGAACTGCTGTGTCATGACGTAGTAGGCATAGTTGCGCAGGAAGCGGGCCTCTTGCGACAATGTTGACCCTTCGCCGGCATAGGCCACGACGCCGTTGGCATAGTTGATGGTCTTGAAGAGGTTGGCATAGAAGTTCTTCACCGTTCCGTCTTCAGCCGTGAGCGAATACTGGTTGTACACGCCGGGGTCGTGTCCGCGCGTGTTGATATAAAGGTCTGTTCCCTGCTGATAAAGGCTGGGATTATAGACGATGGACTTCAGGGAATTGTATGCCGCGGTGAGGAAAGTAGAGGCATCGCTGCCAAAGATGTCGTCGGCCGTCTGTCCACCCGTGCTTTTGTTCTCAGCCTCCAAGAAGTCGCTGCATGCCGTGAACGTCAGTCCAGCCAGCAGGAGTGCAGCCAAGGAATGAAATATCTTCTTTTTCATTGTTTCTTAGGATTTAAGTGGTTTTATTAGAATTTAATGCTTGCACCCACCTGGTAGTTGATGGTACTCGGTCCGTCGTTCTTGAGGGCGGTGTCGGCCCATTCGGGGTCGAAGCCGTCATACTTGGTGAACACGAAGGGGTTGGTGACGGTGCAGTAGAGGCGCAGATGCTTGCATCCGAACTTGCTGAGGAAAGTCTTCGGGAAGGTGTATCCCAGGGTGATGTTCTTCACTTTCACGAACGAAGCATCGGTGATGCACTTGGCAATGTCCCAGTAGGAGCCCTGTGAACCCACGCCGCCGTTGCTGCCGTTGTTCGAGGGGAAGGGGAAGTCGCCGTAGTGGGTGGAAGTCTGGAAGACGGGGTTGATGTATGTGCCGTCGGGGTTCACGCCGTCCACGTCGATGAGCGTTCCGGCGGGAATGTACCAGTCCTCATGCAGGCGCATGCGTCCGCGGTCGCCCAGTCCGAGGTATTCTCCGCGGAAGTTGGAATAGACCTTGAAGTTCTGCTTGGCATAGAGCGAGAATGAGAAGTCCCAGTTTTTCCACGACAGGTTGGAGGTGAAGCTTCCAATCCACTTCGGGTCCATGCTGCGAATGATGCGGTCGTCGGTGTCGATCTTTCCGTCGCCGTTCTGGTCCACCACGTAGGGCTGACCTTCTGTCAGGCCATAGACCTTATAATAATAGTCGTACTCCTTCATGGTTGTTCCCGGAGCGATGCCGGCGTTGCGCGTGGCTTCGTTGTCGGGAGCGGTCATGTTGCGGTCGCTTACAATGCCTCCCCAGTCGTAGGCGTAGGTGTTGTTGATGGAATAGTCAACAAAGAGGCTTCCAGTGGTGACGCCGCTGCTTACGAGTCGGTCCACGATGCCGTCGATGTTGCGCACCTTGTTCTGGTTGTGCGAGAAGGTGAAGGTGGTTTCCCAGTGCCAGTCCTTGCTCTCAATGTTGACGGTGGTGAGTGCCACTTCAATACCGCGGTTGCGCACGCTGCCGATGTTGGTCTTCATGCTGACGCCACCGGTTTCCAGGGGCAGGTCAACCGAGCGGAGCAGGTTGTCGGAGGTCTTCTGATAGACATCGATGCTACCGAATACGCGTCCGTTGAGGAATCCGAAGTCCAGACCGGCGTTGTATTCTTCAGAGGTTTCCCACTTCAGGATTTTGTTGACGATGGTTGAAGGATAGTAGCCCTGGCTGTAGCCTGTTCCGAAGGGATAATACACCGACCCCACGGTCTGCTGGGTGTCGAAGTTTCCGGCGCCCTTGTTGTTACCGGTCTTACCGTAGGCCAGGCGGAGCTTGAGGTTGCTCACCCAGTTAATGCGCTTCATGAAGTTCTCCTCGCTGATGCGCCATGCCACGGCTGCCGAGGGGAATGAGCCCCAGCGGTGGTCCTTGTCGAACTTGGAGCATCCGTCCCAACGCACGGTGGCGGTCACCATGTACTTGCCTTTATAGCTGTAGTTGGCGCGGAAGGCGTAGGAAGTCATGCTGTTCTCGCCGTAGCCGGTGCTCGAGTTGTCGGTGTCGAGTGTCGGCGTGTCGGCCAGTGTGCTGTTGAGGTTCCACCAGTCGGTGAGCTCGCGCACGTTGATCATGGCCCATTTCAGGCTCTCGCTATCGTGGTGCTCCATGGAGTAGAGTCCCATGAGGCTGATGTTGTGGTCCTCGCCGATGGTGGTGTTATAGTTGACCACGTTGTCCCAGGTCCAGCTCAGTCCGCGGCTATTGCGGTTGTAGGCCTCGTTCACCTTGTTGTTGTCCTCACCGGGCTCGGCGTTGTAGGTGCCGTCGTCGTAGGGCTGCCCTGTGGCGGGGTTCTTGTAGCCTCCGAAGAAGCCTTCGCGCCAGTAGGTGTAGTTGGGCGAGAAGGTGGTCTTCACGTCAAGGCCCTTCATGATGTCGAGCTTCAGATAGACGTTACCGAGGGCACGCCATGTCTCGCGCTGAGTGTAGTTGCTCTTCATGATGTCGAGCGTGTTCATCTGGTCAGAGAACTGGTAGCCCGAGGCTGTTGTTCCCAATGCCACCTGGTTGCCCGGCTTGTGGTTGGTGTTGCCGTCCTTGTCGTAGGGGATGAAGTAGGGGTTCATCCTGTAGGCGAACTTCACGGCGTCGTCGTTGGCATACTCGTTCTCGGTGCGGGCGGCGTTGATGGTGAATCCGGCGCTGATGACCTTGTTCACGCGTGCGTCAACACTTCCCTTGAAGTTGAACTGGTGCTTTTCATCACCCTTGTAGGTACCTATTTCTCCGTTGTAACCGATGCCGAAGTGGTAGTTCACGGTTTCCGAGCTACCGTTCACCGAGATGAAGTGGTTCTGCTGGCTGCCGTTTTGGGTGACCAGTCCCGGCCAGTCGTAGGTTTCGTTGTTATGCAACATGGTTTTCAGCTTATACTCTCCCGAGCCCACTTTCTCGCGCAAGAGTGCCTGCTCGAGGATGGTGCCGCCAATCTGATAGACGGGGTTGGCCACGGGCACGGTGGCCTGGTTGCCGCCGGCGGTGAGGAACTTGGTGAAACGGTAGTTGTAGAACTGCTGAGCGTCCTGGAATTCAGGCATGCGTGCAATCTTCGACCATCCGTAGTAACCGTCGTAGTTGATGGTGGGCTTCTGCTCCTTCTTCACGTTGAGTCCGCCCTTGGTGGTCACCATGATGACACCTGCCGTGGCACGCGAACCGTAGATGGCGGTGGAGGAGGCGTCCTTGAGCACGTCGATGCGCTCAATGTCCTGCGGGTTGAGCCAGTCGATGTCGTCGCACATCACACCGTCAACGACGTAGAGCGGCGTGGTGCTGGAGTTCATTGACGACTTACCGCGGATTTCAATGTTGAAGCCGTTGTTGGCACGTCCGCCGATCTGGGTGATGTTCACGCCCGGGTTGGAGCCCTGCAGGTTTCCCAATACGGAGGGAGCGCCCTTGGCATTGAGCTGCTCGGTGTTGACCGATGACACGGAACCGGTGAGGTCGCTTTTCTTCATCGTACCATAACCAACCACCACCACTTCGTTCAGCGTCTGCGCGTCTTCGGCGAGCGTGATGTTGAACTGGCTCTGGTTGCCCACTGTAAATTCCTGGTCTTTGTAGCCGACGTAGGAAATTTTGATTTTCGTCGACGAGCTGGCGTTCTGAATGGAGAAGTTACCGTCGAAATCGGTCACGGCGGCAGGCTTGCCGTCGGCCAGGATGGTAACGCCAATCATCGGTTCGCCGGTCGCGTCTGTCACTGTACCACTGACTGTCTTCTGTGCAAAAGCCACAAAACAAATCAGGGACATGAGAGAAGCCGCTAAGGCTCTTTTGATTTGTTGATACATAAACGTTTGTTTTAGTTATTATAAATAGAATTTTTGTTCTTTTTCCTCAGGGGGAAGTACGTATTCTTTGCATATGATGGCATATTATATGACTAAGCAGTTTATTCAATGTGCGAAGGTACTAAGAAAAAATAAAAATATGTGTGCGTAAACATGCGTTTTAAGGAATTTTAATAAAAGAATGTGATTTTTATGTTAATTCTTTATCGCTCACAAGGCTCGACGGCTTATTGAGGGTGTTGAAAATGTTGCGCAACTTTGTATTTTTTCATACGACGAAGCCGGTTTTAGGCGGATAGCGAAGCCGGTATTTTTTATGAAAAATCTTGACAAAATTAGCAAATTTTGGACATTTTTGTAAATGATTGATAATCAGCGGCTTTAAGACCGCGCTTGGTTTGACCGCAAATTTCGGGGAGAAATCTTCAAGATTTCCCCTCTCGATCTTCAAGATCTCTCCCCGAAATTTGCGGTCAAACTTTCTGATGGGCAAAAAAAATGATGAAAAATCTTGACAAACGGGATGAAGGGGGAAAGGCCGCAACATGTTGCGGCACACGGGACACTTGCGGGGGCGAAGGGCCGCGACGGTTAAAAGGCCACGGGGAGCGTCCAGGGCTGGCCAAGGGCGAAGACGCGGGCCGGGGTGACGGCGGCGGCCTCTTTCTTGGTGAGCTGGCGGCTCCACGGCACACGGCTGGCCGACGCGCCGGGGCCTGTGCTGCCGTATTCGCCGTAGCGGGCGGTGCGCTCATTGTCGGGGTTGCGCCAGTTGTTCCAACCCTCGGCCACGATGTGGGCACCCATCTCGCAATTCATGAACAGCGTGTGGGCGTAGGGTCGCCACGGCCTGCCCAGGAACACGCGGCCGACGCCCTCAGCGGCCGTCAGGCGGCAATGGCTGAACACATATCCGAACTCCACCTCGCGGGGCGTGGAGGCGGCGGTGATGAAGCTGTCGGACTTGCTGTGCAGCTGGCAACGCTCGAACCAGGCGGTGGAGGGGCCGAAAATGAAGTCGGTGGTGCCCTCTATGTAGCAGTCCACGAAGAGCAGGCGGGTGCCGCCGGTGCCCGTATATACGGTGTCCTGGTTGCCCAGCAGGCGGCAACCGATGAAGGTGAGGCGGTCGCCCTCGGTATGCAGGGCCACGGCCTGCCCCAGCTTGGCGGCGTTGTTCTCGATGGTGATGTTCTTGAAGGTGATGTCGTGGCCCTCCACCTTCACCGTGTAGGTGCGGAAGGTTCCCATGCCCTGGGTGACCGGCTGGCCGTCGTTGAGGGTGAGGGCCGACGGGTCGATGCCCACACGGGGAATCTGAATGTTGGCGTGGTCGTCGTAGGTGATGACAGTGGTGAGCGGGTCTTCACCGCAAATCTCAATGTTGGTGAGCCACGAGGGAATGATGATTTTCTCTTTGTAGATGCCCTTTTTCACGAAGATGACCTTGTGGTATTCCATGAAAGCGCGGCACACCTCCACGGCTTGTGCCACGGTGCGGAACTCGGCGGTGCCGTCGCGGGCCACGAAGAGGGTGTCGGGGTTGTCGTAACTCTTGGCGCTGAGGCCGAGAAGGTGGCACAGGGCCAGGATGAGAAGAAAAGTTTTTTTCATAATTGATGAGATAATAGGGTTAAAAGGGCTTATAGGGATTTCCCGGAATCTCTAGAATATCTAGAATATCTAGAGAATCTAGAGAATCTAGAATATCTAGAATATCTAGAAAATCTAGAAAATCTAGAGCTTCCAGGCAAATCAGTTGACCTGTTGTATTTCCTGCACCCCGCTGACAGCTTTCAGCTCATTGACGATATGGCTGACGTCGGCACGGTCGTGAACGCGAAGCTCGATGAGCCCCTCGAAGATGCCTTCCTCGCAGGTGAACACCACCTTGCGGATGTTGACGCTGAGCTGGCGCGAGATGACCTGCGTCACCTCGTTGACAAGGCCCAGGCGGTCGATGCCCCGCATCTTGATGGTGGCGGTGAAGAAGAGCTGGCGGTGCATGTCCCACTTCACGTCGAGGATGCGGTTGCCGTAGCTGGTCTTCAACTTGTTGGCCACGGGGCAGTTGCGCCAGTGAATTTCTATGCGGTTCTTGCCGTCGATGTAGCCCAGCGAGTCGTCGCCCGGAATGGTGTGGCAGCACTTGGGGAAGATGAACCGGCTGATGTTTTCCTCGCTGATGTAGATGGGCTTCTTGCGGTTGAAGTCCTTGGGCACGATGAAATAGCTCTGGTCGTTGCCTCCCAGTTCCTGGTTGGTGTGCGGTTTCTCCTTTCCTATGAACGGCACATACTTTCGCCAACCTTTCTTGGCACCCTCGGCCTTTGTCTTTCCCTGCAGCTCGTCGAGGTCCCTGTCGCCCAGGATGATGCGCTTGTCGCCGAGCGCCTGGAAGAGGTTTTCGTGCTTGGCCACCTCGTGGAAGTCGCATAGTTTGTCGAGCACCGAGGTGGTCATCTCCATGGAGTTGCGGGCCAGCCAGTCTTGCAAGAGTTGCTCGCCCTTCTTCTGCGTCTCGCGGTCGTCGCGTCGAAGAATGGCCAGAATCTTGCTCTTGGCCTTGGCCGTTGACACGAAGTTAATCCAATCCTGCGACACATGCTGGGAGTTGCTGGTGAGGATTTCCACCTGGTCGCCGCTATTGAGCTTGTGGCTCAGGGGCACCAGCTTGTGGTTCACCTTGGCGCCGATGCAATGGCTGCCGAGGAAGGTGTGAATCTTGAAGGCAAAGTCGAGGGCGGTGCAACCGGCGGGCATGGTCTTGATTTCACCCTTTGGCGTGAAGACGAAGATTTCGCTGGCCGAGAGTGTGAGCTTCACGGCGTCGAGGAAGTCCATGGCGTCGGGTTGCGGGTCGTCGAGGATTTCCTTGATGGTGCGCAACCAGTTGTTGAGTTCGCCCTCGTCCTCGGAATAGTCGTCGCCGCCCTCCTTGTAAATCCAGTGTGCGGCAAAACCCTGCTCGGCAATCTCGTTCATGCGGTCGGAACGTATCTGCACCTCAATCCAGCGCCCCTGCTTCGACATGAGGGTGACGTGCAGGGCCTGGTAGCCGTTGGCCTTGGGATGGCTCAGCCAGTCGCGAAGGCGGTCGGGGTGGCTCTTGTAAATCTTGCTGATGCGGATGTAGATGTTGAAACACTCGTTGATTTCCTCTTCGCGGTTCTTGGGCGTGAAGATGATGCGGACGGCCAGGATGTCGTAGATTTCGTTGAACGTGACGTTCTTGTTCTGCATCTTGTTCCAAATGGAATAAGGGCTTTTCACACGGGCCTTGATTTCGTATTTCACGCCCATCTCGTCGAGGGCCTGACGGATGGGGGCGGTGAAATTGCTGAACAGCTCGTCGCGCTGCTCTTGCGTGATTTCCAGCTTCTTCATGATGGCATTGTAGTCCTCGGGATGCTCAAAACGGAAGCTGAGGTTTTCCAGTTCAGTCTTTATCTTGTTAAGGCCCAGGCGGTTGGCCAGCGGCGCATAGATATAGAGCGTTTCGCCGGCTATCTTGTACTGCTTGTTGGCGGGCTGGCTTTCAAGGGTGCGCATGTTGTGCAGGCGGTCGGCAATCTTGATAAGGATGACGCGGATGTCGTCGCTCATGGTGAGCAGCAACTTCCTGAAGTTCTCGGCCTGTGCCGAGGCGCGGTTGCCGAAGATGCCTCCTGAGATTTTTGTCAGGCCATCCACAATCTGCGCTATCTTCGGGCCGAAGATGTTGCCGATATCCTCAACGGTGTAGTCGGTGTCTTCCACCACGTCGTGGAGCAGTGCCGAGCAAATGCTCGTGGAGCCGAGCCCAATCTCGGAACATGCTATCTGCGCCACGGCAATGGGGTGCATGATGTATGGCTCGCCGGAAAGGCGCTTCACGCCCTTGTGGGCCTGGCGCGCAAAGTTGAACGCCTTGGTGATGATGTCAACCTTCTTGCGGTGGCGCGAGGCCAGGTAGCTTTCAAGCAGGTACTGGAAAGCGTCGTCAACCATTTTCTCATCGTCCTGTTCCTTGGGTATGTTGTTTTTCTGTTCTTCCATCGTAGTAGTTGTTTCTTAGGTCTTCTTGTAGGGTACTATGGAAAAGAATAATGGCCACACCCTATTAATAATATAATAAGGTGTGGCCACGAAGGATTTGTTGTTATTTTACGCGAATTTGCTTTCCGGCCCTGATGTTGTCACCCTTGATGCCGTTGAGCTTGCGAAGTTTGTCCACGGTGGTGCCGTGCTTGCGGGCGATGCCTGAGAGTGTCTGCCCCGATTGCACGGTGACGCTTTGCGAGGCAGCGGCCTTGGCAGCCTTTCCGCGGCCTTTGCGGGTGGTGGTGGCCTGTCGGCCCCTTGTGGTGGTCTGGGCGGCGCCGTATCTGCTACGCGACTTCCGGCCGTAAGCCGTGGCGGGCTGCTGCTGGACATAACCGCGGCCGCGGCGATAAGTGCTGCGCGTGGCGGTGGCGGTGGCCGGTTGCGGGGTGTTCTGCGACACCGTGCGCTGAGCGGTGGGCTGCGGCTGGCTTTCGGTCTGGGCCACCGTCACTTGCGAACGCTTGGTAAGCAGGTTGGCGGCATCGTAGGCATAGACTTCATCTTCCTTGTCGAGGAACATGGCAACATATTGCTGAGGCATGCAGATGGAAGAGGGCTTCGTGGAGCCGTTCACCAAGTCGCGGCGGTACTGGGGGTTGAGGGTGCGCAACTGCTCAATGCTGATGCCCGTCACGGCGGCCACCTGCTTGAAATGTACGTCGCGGCTCACCATGACGGTGTCGGACTTCAACGGCAATTCGGTGCGCATGGGGCAGATATTGTGCTCGCAATAGTAGTTCATGATGTAGTTGGCGGCAATGAAAGCCGGCACATAGCCCTGCGTTTCCTTCGGCAGGTAACGGTAGATTTTCCAATAGTCGGTGGAGCCTCCGGCGCGGTGCATGGCCTTGTTGATGGTGCCCGGTCCGCAGTTGTAGGCGGCGATGACGGTGCTCCAGTCGCCATAGATTTTATAAAGGTCCTTGAGCAGCTGAGCGGCGGCATACGACGACTTGATGGGGTCGCGCCTTTCGTCAACGAGCGAGTTGATTTCCAACCCGTACTGCTTTCCCGACGACACCATGAACTGCCAGAGTCCGGAAGCTCCTGCCGGCGACGACACCGAAGGATGGAGCGCCGACTCGATGACGGGCAGGTATTTCAGCTCCAGCGGCAGGTTGTTGGCCTCGAGGGCCTGTTCAAAGATGGGCATGTAGAAATTGCAGGCGCCGAGCATGTAGCTCACCGAGCGCCGCAGCCCGTGGGTGTAGCGGTCGATGAACTTCCTCACCACGTCGTTGTAGGGCATTTCCATGATGGTGGGCAGCCGCTTCAGCCGCTCCATATACACCTCGTCGGGGTATTCGGGAATTTGTTCGTTGAAGTTGCACTCCTCGTCGGTCAGGTAGGCCTGGGTGTTATAAAGGTTCAGCAGGCTGTCTATTTCCACCAGCATGCCCTCGGGCAGTTCTATCACGTCCTCGGTGCCGTCTTCGGTGATGACCGTTATTTCGTCGTCATTGATTTGTGCCTGCACCGGAGCACTGGCTCCCAGCAAGAAGGCTGCAACTGCTATAAAATGCTTTTTCTTCATGTTCATGATGTTCAAGATGGCTGTTGTTGTTTTCAGTTTTTTAGAAATTCAGTGAGCATTGCAGGCCCACGGCTGCCGAGCTGAGCGGGTTTCTTCCCTGTTGTGCGCCGTTCATGATGGCGGGGCTCACCTTCAGGCTCAGGTCGTCTGAGATGTCAAATTCCGAGAGAGAGGCATCCACGTATGCGTCGATGACTGAAATGGCGTAAACGCCGATGAGTATGAAAGCGCTCAGGTCGCGATAGCGGCGATAATAGTCCTTTCTGCGCTTAAACTTGTTCTCGTAGGCCGACCGGTTGCTGTCGTCGATGGTTCGGCCCAGGTGCAGGAACTGGTTGTAGCTCTGCGTTTCAGGGTTTTGGTCCATGATGTCCATGTAAGCCTGCGAATAGTCGCGATACATCATGTTGTTCCACCGCATGGCGTAGATACATCCCACAAATCCGCCGTAGATGATGGGCAGTTTCCAGTACTTGCGGTTATAGATTTGGCCGGCTCCGGGCAGCACGATGGCGAGCCACATGGCCCTTTTTGCGTTTGGCCGCCATGTTCCCCAGTTCTTCGCCGGAGCCTGGACGACGGGTTCTTCCACGTCGGGCAAGAACATCTCCACCGGCTCCTCGTCGGAAAGCACGAAGGGATCGTCCTCATAGACAGGTGGCGGAACGGTATCGACGGGTGCAATGCCGTGGCCCTGGCCGCGGTACAGCAGGCTGTCGGCACCGAAGTCGGCGGCACGGAGCGAAACCGCCAGCAGGGTGGCCAGTACCAGTATGATGGTTTTCTTTCGGCTCACTTCAGTTGGTCCAGCAGGTTGGTGATGCGTTGCAGTTCCTCCTCGTTGTCAAAGAGGATGGTGATTTTCCCGTTCCCCTTTCCCGTGCAGGTCAGGTTGACCTTGGTGCCCAGGGCCTGTGCCATGCGTGCCTTCATGTCCTCGGCACTTTTGGTCAGCTGGCTCTTGCCCACAATGGTCTTTTTCCCGGTTTTCACCTCCTCGCCGTTGTTGAGTTGCCTCACCATGTCTTCCACCTTTCTCACGGTGTACTCGTTTTTCTCTATTTCCCTGAACAGTGCTATCTGCTGGGCGGGACTGTCGAGAGCGAGCAGCGCCCGCGCATGGCCCATGTCTATTTTCCTGTTCTGCAAGGCCATCTGCACCTGAGCGGGCAATTTGAGCAGCCGCAGGTAGTTGGCCACGGCAGCACGGCTCTTCCCCACCCTTTCGGCCACCTTGTCCTGTGTCTTCCCGGTGGTGTCCATCAGGTGCTGGTAGGCCAGTGCTATCTCTATGGCGTTGAGGTCCTCGCGCTGAATGTTCTCCACGAGTGCCATTTCCATGACGTCCTCGTCCTTGATGGTCTTGATGTATGCGGGAATGGATGTCAGCCCTGCCATCTGCGAGGCCCGCCAGCGCCTTTCGCCGGCCACGATCTGGAATCTCCCCTCTCCCACCTGCCTGAGCGTGATGGGCACCACGATGCCTATTTCTCCGATGCTCTGCGCCAGTTCGCGCATGGCCTCCTCGTCAAACTCGCGTCGCGGCTGGTTGGGGTTGGCCTCAATCTGCGAGATGGGGATTTCGTTGATGGTCGATGAACCTTGCGTCCTCACTTCCTCGGTAGAGATGAGCGCGTCGAGCCCACGTCCCAGTGCGTTGTATTTCTTCTTCACTGCCATTGGTCGTCCTCCGTTTTACTTGTTGCGATTAATGATTTCCTTGGCCAGCGACAGGTAGTTCTTGGCACCCGTGGAGTCGGCATCATAGAGAATGACGGGCAGCCCGTGCGACGGACTTTCCGAGAGTTTCACGTTCCTTTGGATGACGGTCTTGAAGACCAGCTCCTGGAAGTGGCGTTTCACCTCGTCGTAGATTTGGTTGGCCAATCGGAGGCGCGAGTCGTACATGGTGAGCAGGAAGCCCTCTATCTCGAGCTTGGGGTTGAGGCGGCTCTTGATGATTTTTATGGTGTTGAGGAGCTTGCTGATGCCCTCGAGAGCGAAATACTCACATTGCACGGGAATGATGACCGAGTCGGCGGCTGTCAGCGCGTTCACCGTGATGAGGCCCAGCGACGGTGCACAGTCGATGAGCACGAAGTCGTAGTCGCCCTTCACGGGGTTGAGCAGCGTCTTGAGCACCTGCTCGCGCTTTTCCAGCTCAAGCATCTCTATCTCGGCTCCCACCAGGTTGACATGGCTGGGGATGACGTCAAGCCCCTCGATGTCGGTGGTGTACATGGCGTCGCGAATGTCGGCATGGTCGATGATACATTCATAAATGGAGCAGTCTATGTCGTTCAGGTTCACCCCCAGTCCGCTCGAGGCGTTGGCCTGCGGGTCGGCGTCTATGATGAGTACTTTCTTTTCCAATGTGGCCAACGAGGCGGCAAGGTTGATGGCTGTGGTGGTCTTGCCCACGCCGCCTTTCTGATTGGCCAGTGCTATGATTTTTCCCATATCCTTACTTAATCTGTTCTTTCCGAAAAAGGGGGAGGCAGGCCGCCACTGGCTGGTTGTCCGTGCGCCACGCACCCTCTCGGAAGCGTAAATTTGGTGCAAAGTTACATATTTTATACGACATTCCCTGCTTATCCCAACTATTTTTAGTACTTTTGCAGGCAAATCTTGATTTATTTTATGAAAAATAACAGACCGTTAATACTCATTTCCAACGATGACGGCTACCACGCCAAGGGCATCCAGTCGCTCATCGACATGATTGGCGACATGGGCGACCTGCTTGTCTGCGCCCCCGAGTCGGCACGCTCGGGCTTTGCCTGCGCCTTTTCTGCCACCACGCCGTTGC
Source organism: Prevotella sp. (assembly GCA_017474515.1). GTDB lineage: Bacteria > Bacteroidota > Bacteroidia > Bacteroidales > Bacteroidaceae > Prevotella. Next base: position 64,003 of record JAFVHN010000038.1, read on the forward strand.
GCCTGAAGAAGCGGCGCCAGCGCGAGGGAATGGTCATGTGGTCGTGCAACGGCACGCCCATCGACTGCGTGAAGCTCGCCCTCGACCAGTTTTGCCGCGACCGCAAGCCCGACCTCGTCATCGGCGGCATCAACCACGGCGACAACGCCTCGGTGAACACCCACTATAGCGGCACCATGGGCGTCACCATGGAGGGCTGCATGAAATACATCCCCTCGGTGGCTTTCTCGCTTTGTAACTACAGCGACGATGCCGACTTCAGCGCCCTGCGACCTCTTATCAGGCAGATAGTGGGGAAACTGCTCGACGAGGGCCTGCCAAGGGGGGTGTGCCTCAACGTCAACTTCCCCGACCTCAAGGAGTTCCGCGGCGTGAAGGTATGCCGCATGGCCTACGGCACATGGGGCAACGAGTGCGAGAAATGCCACCATCCGCGCGGCTACGATTATTTCTGGATGACTGGCACCTACACCAACGACGAGCCCGACGCCGAGGACACCGACAACTGGGCCATCAACCACGGATATGTGGCCATCACCCCCACCCGCATCGACGTGACGGCCTACGATGCCATGGAATATGTTGAAAAGCTGCTGATTTGATGGAATAGGGAAAATGTAAAGCCCCCCTTCGTTTTTCACCTTTTTCAATTTTTCAACTTTTCACCTTTTCACTTTTTAAATGAAGTACTACCTCATAGCCGGCGAGGCCAGCGGCGACCTCCACGCCTCGCACCTGATGAAAGCCCTCAAGGAAGAGGACCGCGAGGCCGAGTTCCGATTCTTCGGAGGCGACCTCATGGCGGCACAGGGCGGCACGCTCGTCAAGCACTACCGCGAACTGGCCTACATGGGCTTCGTGCCCGTGCTACTGCACCTGCCCACCATCTTCCGAAACATGGCCTTCTGCAAGCGCGACATCGTGGAGTGGCAGCCCGACGTCACCATCCTCATTGATTATCCGGGCTTCAACCTCAACATTGCCAAGTTCCTGGGAAAGCGAAACAGGAAGGGCAACCAAGCGAGAATACCCGTGTTCTACTATATCTCGCCGAAAATATGGGCATGGAAGGAATACCGCATCCGCAACATCAAGCGCGACGTTGACGAGCTGTTCTCCATCCTGCCCTTCGAGGTGGAGTTCTTTGAGCAGAAGCACCATTTCCCCATCCACTATGTGGGCAACCCCACGGCCGACGAGGTGAGGCTCTTCCGTCAGGAAAACCCGTCGCCCCAGCGCCAGGACATCATCGCCCTGCTGGCCGGAAGCCGGCGGCAGGAGATAAAAGACAACCTGCCGGCCATGTTGCGGGTGGCCGAGGGGTTCGACGGATACCGGCTGGTGGTGGCCGGCGCCCCCGGCATAGAGCCCGAATACTACGACACCTTCCTGCAAGGCCACCGGGCCGAGGTGGTTCACGACCAGACCTACAGCCTGCTGAGCCAGGCCACGGCGGCACTGGTGACCAGCGGAACGGCGACGCTCGAGACGGCGCTACTGGGCGTGCCGCAGGTGGTGTGCTACAAAACGCCCGTGCCACGGCTCATACGCTTCGCCTTCAACCATGTCATCAAGTGCAAATACATCTCGCTGGTCAACCTCATCGCCGGGCGCGAGGTGGTGAAGGAGCTCTTTGCCGACCGATTCACCGAAAGCAACATCCGGCAGGAGCTGCAAGACGTTCTGCCGGGCGGAAAAGGGCGCGAGGCCATGCTCAATGGTTATAAAGAGGTGGAAAAGGCGCTGGGCGACACCTCGGCCCCAGCCAATGCCGCCCGGATTATGAACGGATTGTTGAGAGGAGCCCCCTCTAATCCCCCAAAAGGGGGGAAGATTTAAGGCGGTTCACTCTCCACTCCTTATGGGAGGGGTGGGCTTCCACTATCGTCTGAACTCCTCAAGAGTGATGAGAAAGAAAGATTATGTAGTGGGCTTCCACTATCGTCTAAACTCCTGAACTCCTGAACTCCTAAACTCCTATAATCAAGAACTCCACAAATCAAATCTTCTTTCCCTGAAAAATTATGCAGACCGGCGGCCACATCCGCCGGTTTCTTATTTGAACAAAGTAAAGGCGTTGACGCGCTGAGAATGGCGAATTTGCTCGCGGGATGCGGTTCGTTGGAAATAATGCGAAAAATGAGCCGTTTTCAACCCGCTGATTATCAATGGTTTGAAAATTGTTTACAAAATCGTCGGGAGAATGATTGCAAATCGCTTCTCCCAATCTTCAAGATTGCTCTCCTCAAACTGCCACTTACTTCATGGAAAAAAGGCGTTGGGGAGGCCGGAAAATGCTACTTTTTGTCAAAAAACATGCAAAAACGACACCTTTTGGCCAATATTTCGCACCCTCACAACTGGCATTTTCCACCTGGAATGGCTGAAAATTCCGACAAACTCTCCAATTTTACGCCTTCTCACAACTATCTGTCATGCAACCTGTTAGCACAAACTGCATTTTTATTCCCCCACCCCTCCAAAGTGCATATTTCCCACATATCACCATCCGGCAAGAATAGCGCCTTCCAAGCACCCCTTAACATTAATTAATCACAAAATGGCAGGATATATGAAATAAAAACCGTATTTTTGCACGTTAAAACTAATAATTCACTAATAAAATATCAAGGACTCATGAAAAAAAGCAACATTCTGAAAATGCTGGCCGTGGCCGCCCTGCTGGGCTTCAACATGGCCGGCGCACGCGCACAAGTGGTGATTAACGACCCCGCACTGCAACCGCAACAGACAGAGAGCGACGCCGAACTCCAGAAAAAGCAACAGGAGTTGAACAAGCAACTGGAAAAGCAGCAGAAAGCTGCCGCAAAGGCGGAGAAAGAGCAGAAAAAGGCGGAGCAGAAAGCCAAGAAAGAGCAAAAGGCTGCCAAAAAGCGGGAAAAGGCTCAGGAGGCTGCCAAGAAGGCTCAGAAGAATGCCGAGAAGGCCAGCAAGGATGCGGAGAAAGCCTCTGAGAAACTGGCAAAAGCGCGCCAGGAGCAGATTCCACAGGACAAACTTCTGAAACTGGAGCAGAAAAACATCAAGGCGCAGCAGAAACTCGAGAAAAGCGTCAAGAAAGCGGAGAAAATGAGGAAGAAACTCTGAACACTTCCTTCTTCTCGCCCCTCCTGTTCTAAGGAGAGATTATTATTGTCTAAGGAGCTAAGGAGAAAAGGAGAATTAACTCCTTGACTCCCAAGCTCCTTAGAGTTTTATTGTCCAAGGAGAAAAGGAAAAAGAGCATTAACTCCTTGGCTCCATGGCTCCTTAGAGTTTTATTGTCTAAGGAGAGAGGGAGTAAAGGAGATTAACTCCTTGGCTCCATGGCTCCTTAGAAAAAAAGAACCTTAGAAAGAAGAAAAACTCCATAGCTCCGAGGCTCCATAGAGATTAAATAACAAGAAAAAAGAAAGTTTTACGGTTTCTTTTTCATTTATGGCCATTTTATTCGTACCTTTGCACGCAATTTGGGTCATGCGACCCAACATTATCATTCACAGCCACAGACAAATGGACATGATCGACAACAACAACGCCACGGCCCAGGCCGCTGCCGGGGAACTCCCGCAGGGCTCTGTTCTCAGGGCCGAGGGACTGGTGAAACGATACGGCAAGCGCACCGTGGTGAACGACGTGAACATCAACGTGAGGCAGGGAGAAATCGTAGGACTGCTGGGGCCCAACGGTGCCGGCAAGACCACTTCGTTCTATATGACCACTGGCCTCATTGTTCCCAACGCCGGCCACATCTTCATCGACGACAAGGAAATAACGGGCTACCCCGTCTATAAAAGGGCGCGCGCGGGCATCGGCTACCTGCCACAGGAGGCCTCGGTGTTCAGGAAGCTCAGCGTGGAAGACAACATCATGGCCGTGCTGGAAATGACCAAGCTCACCAGGAAGGAGCGCACGGAGAAGCTCAACAGCCTCATCAAGGAGTTCAGGCTCGAGAAGGTGCGCAAGAACAAGGGCGACCAGCTCTCGGGAGGTGAGCGCAGGCGTACGGAGATAGCGCGATGCCTGGCCATCAGCCCCAAGTTCATCATGCTCGACGAGCCCTTCGCCGGCGTGGACCCCATCGCCGTGGAAGACATCCAGCACATCGTGTGGCAGCTGAAATACAGGAACATAGGCATTCTCATCACCGACCACAACGTTCACGAAACGCTTAACATCACCGACCGCGCCTACCTGCTCTTCGAGGGCCGCATTCTCTTCAAGGGAAAGCCCGAGGACCTGGCCGTCAACCCCATCGTGAAAGAGAAATACCTGGGCTCCAACTTCGTGCTGCAAAAGAAGGACTTCCAGCTCATCGACGAGAAGAAACGGCAGGAGGAAGCGCAGCAGCAACTATAGACACTACGTTAAAAAAACGTATTTTTACACATTATATAAATTATATTACGAAAATATTCCGTAATTTTGCACCCCAAAATGCGAAAGAACAACTAAAATTGATAAAAAACACAGATGAAAATTACATTTGAAAACCCCGACGGGGTGAACGGGCTGATGACGCTCGTGGTAGAAGAAGCAGACTTCAAGGACAAAGTAGAGAAGAAACTGAAAGAATACCGCCAGAAGGCGCAGATGCCCGGTTTCCGCAAGGGCATGGTTCCCATGAGCCTCATCAAAAGGCAGTATGGCACCGCCGTCAAGGTGGACGAGGTGAACAAAATACTCGGTGAGGAAATCTACAAATACGTGCGCGAGAACAAAATCTCCATGCTCGGCGACCCCCTGCCCTCCGACAAGCAGGTTGCCGTGGACATCGAGAAAGAGGCTCCCTACACCTTCGTGTTCGACATCGCCGTGGCTCCCGATTTCAAAATTGAACTCAGCAACAACGACACCGTTGACTATTATAACATCAACGTCGATGACGAACTGATTAACCGCCAGGCCGACAACTTCGCACAGCGCGCCGGACACTACGAGAAGGTGGAGGAATACCAGGAGAACGACATGCTGAAGGGCGACCTGCGTGAACTCGACCAGGACGGCAACACCCTCGAGGGCGGCATTGAACTCTCTGAGGCCATCGTCATGCCGACTTATATCAAGGACGAGGAGCAGAAAGCGCTCTTCGACGGCTCACGGCTGGGCGACATCATCACCTTCAACCCGCGCAAGGCATACGCCAGCGATGCCGAACTGGCCTCCTTCCTGAAGGTTGACAAGGCCGACCTGGGCTTCCACGCCGGAAACTTCAGCTACCAGCTGACCGAAATCTCGCGCTATGTGAAGGCAGAGGTGAACCAGCAGCTCTTCGACCAGGTTTACGGAGAAGGCAACGTGAAGAGCGAAGAGGAATTCCGCCAGAAGATTGCCGACGGGCTGAAAGCGCAGTTCGTGGGCGACTCTGACATGAAGTTCCTGCTCGACATCCGCAAATATTGCGAGGAAAAGGTGGGCGACCTGCAATTCCCCGAGGAACTGCTCAAGCGCATCATGAAGAACAACAACAAGGACAAGGACGACGACTTCGTGGAAAAGAACTTCGAGGGAAGCGTGAAAGAGCTGAAATGGCACCTCATCAAGGAGCAGCTCGTGGAAGCCGCCGGCATCAAGATTGACGAGAACGACATCCGCCAGGCTGCACGCCAGGCCGCACGCGCCCAGTTCGCACAATATGGCATGGGCAACGTGCCCGACGAGTATCTGGACAACTACGCCAACGATATGCTCAAGAAAAAGGAATATGCCGACGGCCTCGTGGACCGCAGCATCGACAGCAAGCTCATCCAGGCCATGAAGACAACGGTGAAACTCAACACCAAGGCCGTCTCGCTTGCCGATTTCAACAAAATGTTTGAAAACTAAAATGACAGCTAACGAAATACGCGACTCGTTCAAAATATTCTTCGAGTCGAAACAACACGCCATCGTGCCCTCGGCACCCATGGTCATCAAGGACGACCCAACGCTGATGTTCACCAACGCCGGCATGAACCAGTGGAAAGACATCATCCTGGGCACGCGAAATCCCGAGCCGCGCCGACGCGCCGACTCGCAAAAATGCCTCCGCGTCAGCGGCAAGCACAACGACCTCGAGGAGGTGGGGCCGCTATTAACAGAATGCGACACGAACGTCACTTTCACACAGATGTTGTCAAAACCAGGAAGACGCATTTCTACTGTTATGCGGATATCGCTATAGCTTATTATTTGA
>JAFVHN010000039.1 GCA_017474515.1 Prevotella sp.
CCTACCTGCCCCGCAACAAAGGCGGCTGGGACGACTATCGCACAGGCCGCCACTACGACGGCGGGCAAACCGTCACCACTCCCGTCGATTTGGGCCACATCCCCGTCTTCGTGAGGTGCGGATTCTAATAAAGGTTGAAAAGTTGAAAAAGTGAACGGAAACACCCCCAATCCCTCGTTACGAGAGGGGTTGGGGGTGTTGCCTTGAGGGGTTGGGGGCTTGAGGACTTGGCCCCCCTGTCATCCCGTCATTCCTCAGAAATGCTCGCTGTAATAATGCTTGCCCACTTCATCAGCAAGTTTGAAGCAGCCCGCTCCATGTCGCATTCATACTCGTCAAGGCATTGGTCCACCTTCTTCAATGCCCCACGCCATTCCTTTATAAGCGGTTTCAATTCTTGAATGGCTTTTTCGGTATCCCTCGCTATTTCTTTGCTATCGGTGAAGTAGTCCGACTCCCTCCCCGAGGTGAGTATCTTCAGTGCCTTTTTGCTGCTGGTGTAAAGCAGTTGTTCGGCATCGCTAAACAGCACTCCGGTTGAGTCCCAGTTGTCGTTGTTCACCATGTTCAGAACGGTCTGGCACATCTCCCGGCGGGCCTGTAAACTGGAAAGCATGTTGTTGGCAACCATCGGTCCGACAATGCTCCCTCCCCAACAGCTCAGCAAGGAAATGTTGCTTGCTATTTCTCCGAATTTTTCCGACACCTTTTCATACAGTCTCCATTCTTTATAGACCGCTTCTTTTGCCTCCTGGCTTTGGCATTGGCCTATGAGCTGTGTCAGCAGGCCGTATGCCCGGCATTGGTCAAAAGTGTAGTTGGTGCCGGCGTTCATTACCATGTCGGCAGTGGTCCAGCTACAGTCTATTTCCAGCTGCCGGCTGCCTATGTTCAATACCGTGTCGGCTTTGGCAAAGGCAGAAATCGACCGTTTTTCCCGGGACTGGGAATCGTAATAGGCGCAAAGCCTGTTGCGCATTTGTGCCATCCATTTCTCTTCTTTCTTTACATCCGCCGGGAATTCGTCGGCATACACATGCAGGCACAACGTGTCGAGCAGCATCATCAGCCTGGGGTTGGCGTAAAAAGCCGAATCCGAAATCCACGAAACCAAACTGTTGCTGCTCTCTCCTTCGCTTAGCGATTTCATGTATTCCTCTCTGGATGAAGCAACCTTTTCTTCCTCCACGTCGATGATTCTGAACTCCTTGGTGGCTTCCTTTGCCGGTACGTTCTTGCTCTCCTTGTTTGTCTTTGTCTCGCAGCTTATCAGGCATGCAACGGCCAGTACTGTCAGTAATGTTTTTTTCATACTACTTTTTCAAATTATATGTCTGCATGGTAATAGAATTCAGCCCGCACCGGTGTTGGGATGCGGGCTAAATGATACTTCCGGATACACTTCCGTGGTTTATTGTTCCTGAAATTCAGCCATTCGCCGCCCCTCTGCCTTGCGGAGTTTGCGCAGGGCCTTGTCGCGAATCTGCCTTACCCGCTCGCGTTTCAGCCCCAGTTCCGAGGCTATTTCGGCCATGGTGCGTGCCGGTGTGTCAAGGGCGAAGTAGCGCGTGATGACGGCGCGCTCGCGCTCGTCGAGCACGTCGATGGCCAGTGCCATGGCCTCCGACAGCCCGTTGCGGTGCACCAGCTCGTCGGCCTGCTCGGCGTCGCCGTTCTCTATGATGCTGAGCAGGTTGAAGTTGGTGTTGCTCCCCACGGGCAGCGGCTCGTCAACCGACAGGGGCATCTTTTGACGCTGGTCGCCGGGCGTGGCCTCCTTGGCGGGCACTTTGTAGAGGCCCACCTGCGACTCAATGGCGTTCTCCATGCTCTGGCGGATGTAGGGTGCGGCAAAGGCCACGAAACGTTTCCCGGCTTTCTTGCCGAACTTGGCCGCCGCCTTGAGCAGCCCGATGTTTCCCTCGCTCACCAGGTCCTCCAGGCTGAGGCCGCGGCGGCTGTACTGGTTGGCCAGCGACACCACATAGCGCAGGTTGGCGGCGGCCAGCTCACGCACGGCATCCTCGTCGCCGCCGGCAATGCGCCGTGCCAGCTCCTGTTCCTCGGCATCGCTGAGAAGCGGTGTCGGGCCTATTTCGTTGAGATAGGTCTCAATAGCTTTCGTCTTTTCCATAACTCGTCAGTGTTTGATGGTGCAAAAATACAATTTTTTTTTCTTTCAACAAAAGGTATTGGCAGGAAAATGTTGTTTTCCAAAGGTGGGTGCCCATAGGGGCGCGGAAGAAGGCCGTGCCGGTCCGTGACCAAAGACAGTTTGTCAAGATTTTTCAACAGATTTTTGACTCCCCAAAAGGTTTGACCGCAAATTTCGGGGAGAGATCTTGAAGATTGAGAGGAGAAAACTTCAAGATTTCTCCCCGAAATTTGCGGTTAAACTTTGGATGATTTGCAAACCGTTGAAATTCAGTGGTTTACAAAACCTGCGGAAAAACGACCGATTTTGTCAAAATTTTTGACAAATTTTCATCACCTTTCTATCCACAAATTACGGGAGTTCAGACATTCGTTTTATAGCTTCTTTTTCAAAGCTGACAAAGATACTATCACTCGGAAAAGTTCAAATAAATTTGGCTTTTCTCTCGTTTATCCGCAACTTTACATAACTTACCCCATCTCGGCATAAAAAAAGAACGCGTTCTTTTTGTTCTGCCCTCGATTTTTCGTAACTTTGGAAGAAATCTCAAACCATCTTTGTTTATCGGAGGTTTGGGAGATAACGCAGTTTTCGAGGTTACGATTTGGAAACCTTCTGATTTCTGTATTCTGCCGCGATATGCTTATTGTAAGACCACTCGACGCTGAGCCACCAGCCTGTTTTAATGGCTCATTGTTGGGGTGGAAAGGTACACAGAAGAAACGAGATTACAAAACTTTTGAAGGATTTTTCACTCATTCTTCTTTAGTCTCATGATTTTGAACTACCTTTGCACACATATATTAATAGAAGAGACTATCCTATGGCAAAGATTAAAGTTCAAAATACAGAGATTACAATTGTTTCTCATAATGACGATGACTACATTTCACTGACAGATATGGCTCGTAGTCAGTTGCAGGAACACATCATTTTCCGATGGCTCAGTCTGAAAAGTACGATTGAGTATCTTGGAGAATGGGAAATGCTCTACAATCCAAATTTTAATTGTACCGAATTCGGTACATTTAGAAATATGGCGGGCAGTAATAACTTTGTTCTGTCAGTAAAAACATGGATAGAAAAGACAGGTGCCATTGGTATCTTTTCTAAAGCGGGTCGCTATGGTGGCACTTATGCCCATCGCGATATTGCCTACCACTTTGGCATGTGGATAAGCCCAAAGTTCCAACTACTACTTGTTAAGGAATACCAACGTCTGAAAGCTGAGGAACAAAAGATGCTGGGTTGGACAGCAAAGAGGGAGTTATCCAAAATAAACTACCACATACACACCGATGCCATCAAGAACCACTTGGTACCAACTGAAATCACGGCTGCTCAGGCAAGCATCATCTATGCCGAGGAAGCCGACGTGCTGAATGTGGCTATGTTTGGAATGACTGCCAAACAATGGCGCGAAGCCAATCCAGACTTGAAAGGCAACATCCGTGACTACGCAACTATCAATGAGCTGATATGCCTCTCGAATATGGAGAACATAAATGCTGTGCTTATCAACGATGGAGTACCACAAGGCGAAAGGCTTATAAAACTCAATCAGATTGCTATCCAGCAAATGCAGGTGTTGGAAGGGAATGAGGGCAGGAATCTGCTAAAGTAAAAACAAACATTAACCCTCTTGTTTTTGACAGGTTATGAGTAATAATAGACTTCTAATCTGGTCAAACTCCTTTTGCTTCTTATAGGATACCGTTATCAGATGAAGTGATGTTCCTGAGGCTATCTGACAGATAACCATATAAAAATCGTCACCGTCTTCTTGACATTGTTGTAAGGCCAATACGCCGTTACCACCTTCAATATCAAAATCTTCGTAATAGTCATATTGATTACCTTCCAGTTTGGGCTTGCCAATTTCTTTCTCCAACTCAAATATGGTAAGTCTCCACACTGGGCTATCTGTACTTTCGTCACACCAAATTGTTATCGGCCAGTCATCATCATTGAATTCGAGATGTCGTTTATATGACCCAGGTATTATTATAGTCAATCTATCGATAGTTTCCTTGACCATTCCCTTACGATAGCCTGGTTTATAACCGTCATTCATGCTAACGGCAGTCGAAGGTATAATGGGTGATCTGCCGTCCAAGTGGCAAACTTCACAATAGTTATCATAAGGAATTGGCAGCATTGGATTTAGCCCATAAGCCTTTTCAAGATTATCGATAATCGACCTATTGAGATTAGCATCACTTTCACTTCTTTCTGATGACACATAGTAGCAATCTTCCCAAAGTTCTTTCATAGCGCAATTCCTATAGAAAGTTGCATCCTGTTGTTCATGGGGCCATACAAAAAAACGATCAGCGAAAGCCTCAATACCTCTGTCATGTATCAACTGGTTCATGAACTTGATGTCCCACAAACTTGTAGGAGCAACTATTTTCGCTCCACAGACATCTGGTATATACTGATTTGTCTGCCAACAAACAAATAGAGGGTTTTCATTACCTTCATCCATTTTTTGACAAGCAAGCTCAACAAGCCTCTCCAGCCATCGATAAAAATGATTGTTACAGAGTTTTGTGAAGTCGCGGTCGTTAGCATATTCCGAATCATCTTCATAGACGAGACTCCCCAAATCAAGAGCATCGATAAAATCGACTGCTGCCTTATGAAATCCAGGACCTGCTGGCGTACTTTGAAAGTAGCCCTCAACCTTTGTCTTGCGCAGTAATCCGCCTTCAACGACATGAAAGGTAATCTCACCCGTAGGACAAAGAGTTAAGGAGATATCTCCCTCATTGTCAATAATAATCTCAAAAGAACTATGCTTAGATAACTTGGTAATATTATCTACCAGTTTTTTACGACTCTTTATCTGCCCCGTAAATGATACTTCAATTGCCATAAATCTGTTGTTTCGTTTGTCACATACCGAATTAATGGGCAAAGATAGGGATTTTTTATGAAGTAGCAAAACTATTTGGCGTATTTTAGGTGATAAAAGACGGTTTCTTATTCCTTTTTAATTTTGGGCTGCAAAACTACTGTCTTTTGGGTTATCCATCGCCATGCAAAATGTAGCAGTTTGCGGAATAAGAAACGAGCGGTGAAAGGTGCTGCGTTCTGCCCCGATTTGCGTAGTCAATTATTGAGTTCTAACCCGCTTCTGAGACTTATATTGGGGTTACGAATAAGAAACCAAACTCCTTCACCAATCCTCCCAATTTTGCGTTACCCCGATTTTCGTACTTCCCCATTCATCCCCGTTTTACCTTTATTTTAGGCCGAATTGCATTAATCTTCCCTAATCCGTTGTTCTTTACAAGCTTTTTTCGTAACTTTGCCCACAAGAAGAAACACTCAACTATTATTTCTGATGAAAAATACCGTTATTGCGGTGCTTTCCGCGCTCCTGGCTTTGTGTGGCGTCTCTTTGCGGGCTGTTGCCGCCGCTCCCGGCGATTATGTCATCACCGATTATGGGGCTCGCGCCGACACCACCGTATTGAGCACCGAGGCCCTGCAACGTGCCATCGACGATTGTTCGCGCCAGGGCGGTGGACGCGTGGTGGTGCCCCCCGGCGACTATAAGATTGGTTCGGTGGAGTTGCGTAGCCACGTCAACCTGCACCTCATGGCCGGCGCCACCCTCTACGGAAGCACGCGCCTGGAGGACTATCGGCCCATGAAGGCCCGCTATGTGTCGCTTCGCACGCAGTCCACCACCATCCAGCTGCTCTATGCCGAGGGCATCTCCCATCTGGTCATCGACGGCTTCGGCACCATCGACGGCCGCGGCCGCGCCTTCCAGAAGTTGTCGTGGAACGACGAGGGCATCACCCGTCCCCACCTGCTACGGCTTATCGATAGCCAAGACATTGTGGTAAAGGATGTTACGTTGCGAAACAGCGGTTGCTGGATGCAACATTACCTGGCCTGCGACCGCCTGTGCATCGACGGCATCAAGGTGGAAAACCGCAACAACTACAACAACGACGCCCTCGACCTCGACGGCTGCCACGACGTGTTGGTCAGCAACCTGTGGGCCGACAGCGACGACGATGCCATCACGCTGAAGAGCACGTCGCCGCGCCTCTGCGAGAACATCAGCATTGCCAACTGCGTGGTGTCGAGCCATTGCAATGCCGTGAAGCTGGGCACCGAGACCAACGGCGGCTTCCGCAATATCAGCATCTCGAACATCGTGGTGAAGCCCAGCGCCGACCAGCGCGAGAAATTCTTCGGCCAGTGGATTGGCTCGTCGGCCATCTCGCTCGAAATCGTCGATGGCGGCGTCATGGAAAACGTCAGCCTCGACCATTTCACCGTGGAGGGCACCGAGTCGCCCATCTTCATCCGCCTGGGCAACCGAGGCCGCGGATATCTGTTGGCCGGTGACGATTTCGACAGCCTCATCCCCATAGACAGCGTGGGACATATTCGCGGCATCTCCCTCAGCCACATTCAGATACGCAATGCCGGCAGCATGGGGTGCAGCATCACCGGCCTGCCCGGGCATTGCGTGGAGAACATCAGCCTTGACCATATCATCCTTCACCACAAAGGTGGCGTGGATAGCGGTCAGCTGGCGCAAATTGCCGAGAGCGTAGGCGACGAAAAGGAGAAAGAATACCCCGAGGCCACCATGTGGGGCAACCTGCCCGCCAAGGGCTTCTTTGTGAGGCATGCACGCAATGTCAGTTTTTCCGACATCCGCGTTGAGACCGTTCAGCCCGACGTGCGGCCCGACTTCGTTTACGTTGACTATGAGTAATTTTTTTAGGTGAAATAATTGCCGCCGCCATCAGTAACGTCTAAACTCCTAAACTCCCTAACTCCTGAACTCCTTAATAAAAATTTAGATGAAAAAAACTCTGCTTGCCGCTTTTTTCGTTCTGCCCCTTTTGCTCCACGGTCAGCCGCGAGTGCTGTCTTGGGGCGACCAGGGCAACGGCACCTATATCAACCCCGTGCTGAACATCGACTTCAGCGACCCCGACGTCATCCGCGTGGGCGAAAAATACTATATGGTGGCCTCCGACTTCCATTTCATGGGCATGCAGGTGCTTGAGAGCGACGACCTGCTCAACTGGCACTATGTGAGCCAGGTGTTCCGGCGCATCGACGAACCCGGCTGGGACGCCAACGGCCACTATGCCGGCGGTTCGTGGGCACCGGCCATCCGCTACCACGACGGGCGGTTCTACATATTCTTTTGCACCCCCGACGAAGGCCTTTACATGTCGTCGGCAACCGATGCCCACGGGCCATGGAGCCCCCTCCACCTGGTGAAACGCGTGGCACGGTGGGAAGACCCCTGTCCGCTTTGGGACGACGACGGCCAGGCTTATCTTGGCCGCAGCCGCCACGGCGCAGGTCCCATCATCGTGCACCGTATGTCGCCCGACGGCCTGCAATTGCTCGACGACGGCGTAACCGTTTATACTGGCCCCGTGGCCGAGGGCACTAAGTGGCTGAAACGCAATGGTTTTTACTACCTCATCATTCCCGAAGGCGGGGTGGGGCAGGGATGGCAGACGGTGCTCCGCTCGAAAAACGTTTATGGACCATACGAAAAGCGCGTCGTGCTGGAACAAGGGTCCACGCCCGTCAACGGTCCTCATCAGGGCGCACTCGTCGATACGCCGCAGGGCACGTGGTGGTTCTATCATTTCCAGGAAACGCCTGTGCTGGGGCGCGTGGTCCACCTGCAGCCCGCCCGTTGGAAAGACGACTGGCCTTTGATGGGCGTAGATATCGACGGCAACGGCATCGGCGAGCCGGTGGACGTGTGGCGTGCCCCACTGGTCAGCCCCTCGTCGCCCAGCCTTCCGCAGACCGACGACGACTTCGGCGGCCCCCTCGGCCTACAATGGCAGTGGAACCACAACCCCGTCGATAGCCATTGGAGCCTTTCGGAGAAAAACGGCTGGCTCACCCTCAGGGCGCAACCTGCCGATAGCCTGAAGGCCTGCCGTAACATGCTCACACAAAAGGTGATGGGCTTTGAGAGCGAGGCCACCACGCTCGTCACCGCCACCGGCGATTGCTACGCCGGGTTGTGTTGCACGGGCCGTACGTTCCGTGCCGTGGGACTATGTGCCGACGGCGTGTTTCTTGAGGAAAACGGCCAGCGACGGGTGATCAGGCCCGGCCGGTTCCGCAAACTCTATCTCCGCCTGACCAATAACAGCGCCGACAACCGCCACCAGTTCGCCTATAGCACCGACGGCCGCAACTTTACCTCTGCCGGCGAGTCCTTCGCCATGCGCGCCGGCTTCTGGAAAGGCATCAGGGTGGGCCTGTTCTGCTATGGCAACGGCGGCCTGGCGCAGTTCGACTTCTTCAAAATGAACGTGTTGCGTTGAAAGCCATTCTCCCATTCTTTCCATCATTCCCCAAAACTTAAAAACCATGTCGAAACCCTTAGCTGAACGCATGCGCCCCGCCACGCTCGACGAATATATCGGCCAGCGCCACCTGGTGGGCGAAGGTGCCGTGTTGCGCAAAATGATAGATGCCGGCCGCATCACCTCTTTCATATTATGGGGCCCGCCGGGCGTGGGAAAGACCACGCTGGCGCAGATTATCGCCAACAAACTGGAGTGTCCGTTCTATACCCTGAGCGCCGTGACGAGCGGCGTGAAGGATGTGCGCGAGGTCATTGAGAAGGCCCGTAGCGGACGGTTTTTCAATTCGGCAAGCCCCATATTGTTTATCGACGAAATCCACCGCTTCAGCAAGAGCCAGCAGGACTCGTTGCTGGGGGCCGTGGAAAAAGGCGTGGTGACGCTCATCGGTGCCACCACGGAGAACCCGTCGTTTGAGGTCATTCGTCCGCTGCTCAGCCGTTGCCAGCTCTATGTGCTGAAACCTCTTGAGAAAGAAGACCTTATGCAATTGCTGGAAAGGGCTGTCAGCCAGGACAGTGAGCTGAAACAGCGGCATATCGTATTGAAAGAAACCGGTGCCATGATGCGCTATAGCGGGGGCGATGCGCGCAAATTGCTCAACATCTTGGAACTGGTGGTGGAGGCCGAGAGCAGCAACGAAGTGGTGGTCACCGACGAACTGGTGGCGGCGCGCCTGCAACAGAACCCGTTGGCCTACGACAAGGACGGCGAGATGCACTACGACATCATTTCGGCTTTTATCAAAAGCATCCGCGGCAGCGACCCCGACGCGGCTCTCTATTGGATGGCGCGGATGATAGAGGGGGGCGAAGACCCGCAGTTCATTGCCCGCCGCATGGTCATCAGCGCCGCCGAGGACATCGGGCTGGCCAATCCCAACGCCCTGCTGCTGGCCAATGCCGCCTTCGACGCGGTGATGAAGATAGGGTGGCCCGAAGGACGCATACCGCTGGCGGAATGTGCCGTCTATCTGGCCACCAGTCCAAAGAGCAACTCGGCTTACATGGGCATCGGCGCAGCGCTGCAGACCGTGAAGCAAACGGGCAACCAGCCTGTGCCCCTCCACCTGCGCAACGCTCCCACGGAGCTGATGGCGCAGCTGGGCTATAGCGACGGTTACAAATACGCTCACGACTTTCCCGGCAACTTCGTTGAGCAGCAGTTCATGCCCGACGCCTTGCAGCACACTCGCCTGTGGCATGCCCAGCACTCGCCGGCCGAGGAGAAACTCTACCAGCGCATGCTTCTGTGCTGGGGAGAGCGGTTCAAAGAATAGCTCTGAGCCCTCTTGGGAGTGTTTTCTAAGGATTGGTTGTTTTCCAAGGAGATTAGAAGTCAAGGAGTTTTCTTCTTCTCTTTCTTGGGAGATTATTAAATCTAAGGAGGTTAGGAGCCAAGGAGATTTCTCTATTCTTCCACTCGTCTGAGATTTATTTCTAAGGAGTTTGGGAGCCAAGGAGTTTTTCTTTTCTCCTCTCTTTAGAAAATCAATATGTCAAAGGAGTTTGGGAGCCAAGGAGATTATGCTCCTTTTCTCCTTTCCTCATTAGAAAAAACAAAGGAGTTGAGAACCAAAGAAAAAGTACTCCTTATCTCCTTTTCTCCTTAGACAAGAAAAGGAGCCTTGGAACCAGAGAGAAGAGAATCTCCTTGGCTCCCAAACTCCTTAGAAATAGCAACTCCTCAAATCAACAAAAATCTCCATAGAAAAAAAGAAACATGGAACTGATTATTGAATTTTTAGGTACTTTGGCGTTCGCTATCAGCGGCATCCGCCTTGCCGCCGCCAAGCATTTCGACTGGTTCGGCGGCTATGTGGTGGGCCTGGCCACAGCCATCGGCGGCGGCACCTTGCGCGACGTCATGCTCGGCAAGACGCCATTCTGGATGACCGACCCCGTTTACATCATCTGCACGGGCATCGCCCTGCTAACAGTCATTGTGTTTAAGCGTCACCTGGTGAGACTCAACAACACCTGGTTCATTTTCGACACCTTCGGCCTGGCGCTGTTCACCATTGCCGGCATCCAGAAGACGCTGGACTGCGGGCACCCTTTCTGGGTGGCCGTCATCATGGGCTGCATCACCGGCGCGGCGGGAGGTGTCATGCGCGACGTGCTTATCAACGAGGTGCCCCTTATCTTCCGCCGGGAGATTTATGCCCTGGCGTGCATCGCCGGAGGGGTGGCCTATCATATTTGTTCGTCGCCGCTGGGCATGTCGGCAGAGCTGAGCTCGCTGGCGGCCTTCACCGTGGTGGTGCTGGTGCGCGTGCTCGCCGTGAAGTTCAAGATAACCCTTCCGCACCTCAATGACATTGGATAGCAATTCCGTTCCGTCTGCGTTTGGCAAGAAGAAATGAAAAAAGGAAAACTTAATTGCTTCTTTGTGCTCAATCTTAAAATAATTTGATTACCTTTGCAACGTGGTTGGCCATTCGATGGCCGTCTGCAAAGAAAAAACTATAGCAAATCTACGAATAAAACGCACTTTTTAATGAAACAGACAATCCTTGTTACCGGCGGTACGGGCTTCATAGGCAGCCATACCACCGTGGAGCTGCAACAGGCAGGCTATGATGTGGTGATAGTGGACAACTTGTCCAATTCAAAAGCCGAGGTGGTGGACGGCATAGAGAAAATTACGGGCGTGCGCCCCGCTTTCGAGCAGGTGGACTGCTGCGACCTTCAAGCGCTCGAGGGCGTGTTCCGCAAGTACCCCGCCATTTCGGGCATCATCCATTTTGCCGCGTCGAAGGCGGTGGGCGAAAGCGTTGAAAAGCCGTTGCTCTATTACCGCAACAACATCAACTCGCTGGTGAACCTGCTGGAACTCATGCCCAAGTATGACGTGAAGGGCATTATCTTCTCGAGCAGCTGCACCGTATATGGCCAGCCGTCGGAAGACAACCTTCCCGTCACCGAGCAGGCACCCATCCAGAAAGCCCTGTCACCCTACGGCAACACCAAGCAAATCAATGAGGAAATCATTCAGGACTTCATTCACAGCGGCGCACCGATAAAGGCCGTCATCCTGCGTTATTTCAACCCCATCGGAGCCCATCCGTCGGCATTCATCGGCGAATTGCCCAACGGCGTGCCCATGAACCTCATTCCCTTTGTCACGCAGACAGCCATCGGCATCAGGAAAGAGCTGAAAATCTTCGGCAACGACTACCACACCGCCGACGGCACCTGCATTCGCGACTACATCTATGTGGTGGACCTGGCCAAGGCCCATGTGAAGGCCATGGCGCGGGTGCTCGACCAGGATGACACCGACGCCGTGGAGGTGTTCAACATCGGTACCGGACGAGGGCTGAGCACCCTCGAGGTGGTGGAAGGCTTTGAGAAAGCCACCGGCGTGAAGGTGAACTGGAGCTACGCGCCGCGCCGCGAGGGCGACATCGAGAAGGTGTGGGGCAATGTTGACAAGGCCAACAACGTGCTGGGATGGAAGGCCGAGGCCGACATCGACGACGTGCTGCGCTCGGCATGGAAATGGCAGGTGAAACTCCGTGAAGACGGCATACAATAACCCTTTCCCCATCTTTCCCTTATCTCCCATTACCCAAAACTCCAATAAACTCAACCATGAGCAATATAAAGAGAATCGTCCTGACAGGAGGCCCCTGCGCCGGCAAGACCACCGCCCTGGTGCGCATCATTGAGTATTTTTCCAGTCTGGGCTACAAGGTGTTCACCATTCCCGAGGTACCCACCATCTTCAGCCAGGCAGGCATGAACTACCTTACCGACAACAAGAAACTGTTCTATGAAGGCGAAAAGGCCACGCTGGAAATGCAACTGGCCTTTGAAGACAAATTCGGGAAAATGGCTGAGCAGTGCACCGAGCCCACCCTCGTGGTCTGCGACCGCGGCACCATGGACATTTCGGCATACATGGCTCCCGAGATGTGGGAGGAAATCACGGCCAAGGTGGGCACCAGCTCCAGCGAGCTGCGCCAGCGCTACGATGCCGTGCTCCACCTCGTGTCGGCCGCCGACGGTGCCGAGCAGTATTACACCACCACCAACAACGCCCAGCGTTATGAGCAGATGAACGAGGAAGGACTAAGAATAGCGCGTGAACTCGACAAGAAAGTCATCAAGGCGTGGACCGGACACCCCCATCACCGGGTCATCAACAACCACGACGACTTTGACCGCAAGCTCAACCGCGTGCTGAAAGAAATCTCCAATGTGCTCGGATTGCCACAACCCATTGAGGAAGAGCGCAAATACATCGTTCAGCTCATAGGAGAAGTGGGCGATTGCATAGAAAGCGAAATCACGCAGACTTACCTCATCGGAGAACCCGGATGCGAAATAAGGCTCAGAAGAAGGGGATGGCAGGGAAAATACGTCAATGTTCACAACACCAAGAAGCGCATTTCAGAGCATGAGATGATTGAAACCGAAAGACAGGTGAGCAACAATCTCTACCAGTCGCTCCTCACCCAGGCTGATCCCGACAGACAGACCATACGGAAATTGAGGAAAAGTTTCATCTGGAAAGGCCAGTACTTTGAACTCGACACCTACCTGGAGCCCGTCAACAACCTCATGATACTGGAAACAAAAGGCGTGGTGTCGCAGGAAGACGTCAACTTCCCGCCGTTTATCAAGGTGATAGAAGACATCACCGACAACAAACAATATTACAATTATAATCTGGCCATGCGCAGATAACCTTTACAATGCCAAAACAATGAAAACAGGAGAAAAAGCACCCGAATTGCTGGGCAGGGACCAGGACGGGAACGAAATAAAACTGAGCGACTACAAGGGCAAAAAGCTCGTGCTCTACTTCTATCCAAAGGATATGACAAGCGGATGCACCGCCCAGGCATGCAGTCTGAGAGATCATATCGGGGAACTCAACGCCAAGGGGTATGAAGTGCTCGGAGTGAGCATACAGGACGAAAAATCGCACAAGAAGTTCATTGAAAAGAACAGCTTGCCCTTCCCCCTTATTGCCGACACGGAAATGGCGCTTACACAACAGATGGGCGCATGGGGCGAAAAATCCATGTACGGAAGGAAATACATGGGAACGTTGCGCACTACATTCATCATTGGTGAAGAC
>JAFVHN010000040.1 GCA_017474515.1 Prevotella sp.
GTGCCGAGGGCCGGAAAAGCCAAGAACTCGGTGGCCCACGGATGGAGCCCCGTGGCATCGCACTTCATTGAGGTGGAACTGAAGCCGGGGGAAAAGAAAGACCTGGTCTTCGTGCTGGGATATGTGGAAAACGCACAGGAAGAGAAATACGCCGACGCTCCGGCCGACGGCACATTGCTCACCTCACTGGGCAAGCTGGACCGCACCATTGTCAACAAGGACAAGGCACGCCGGCTCATAGAGGATTTCAGCACCACGGAACAGGTGGACGAGGCCTTCAGCCAGCTTCGCACCTACTGGGACGACCTGCTGGGGCGCTACTCCATCAATAGCGGCAACGAACGGCTGGACCGCATGGTGAACATCTGGAACCAGTACCAGTGCATGGTGACGTTCAACTTCTCGCGCTCGGCCAGCTTCTTCGAGAGCGGCATAGGACGCGGCATGGGCTTCCGCGACAGCAACCAGGACCTCGTGGGATTTGTCCACCAGATACCCGAGCGGGCACGCCAGCGCATCATCGACATCGCATCGACGCAGTTCCCCGACGGCGGTTGCTACCACCAGTACCAGCCGCTCACCAAGCGCGGCAACAACGACATCGGCGGCGGTTTCAACGACGACCCCATGTGGCTCATCTTCGGAACGGTGGCTTACCTGAAGGAAACGGGCGACTTCTCCATCCTCGACGAAATGGTGCCCTGGGACAACCAGCCGGGAAGCGAGGTGTCGCTATTGGAGCACCTGCGCATCTCGTTCAACCATGTGGTCAACCACCTGGGGCCGCACAAATTGCCGCTCATAGGACGTGCCGATTGGAACGACTGCCTCAACCTGAACTGCTTCTCGTGGGACCCCAACGAGAGTTTCCAGACCACCGAGAACAAGACGGAGGGGTCGAAGGCCGAAAGCCTGATGATTGCCGGATTGTTCGTGGTTTGCGGAAAAGACTATGTGGAATTGTGCAGGGAGCTGGCCGCAAGAAACGCCTCGCCCGAAAACCTGCTGGCAGAGGCCGAACGCGCCGAGAAAGAGGTGAACAACATGATAGAGGCCGTGAAACAACATGGATGGGACGGCGAATGGTATCTGCGCGCCTACGACTTCTTCGGCAATAAAATCGGTTCGAAGGAAAACGAAGAGGGAAAAATCTTCATCGAGAGCCAGGGATGGTGTACAATGGCCGCCATCGGAATGGAAGAAGGCATGGTGGAGAAAGCACTCGACAGCACTAAGAAATACCTCGACTCGGAACACGGCATCGTGCTCAACAACCCGGCGTTCACCCGCTATCATGTGGAAATGGGCGAAATAAGCTCCTATCCCGCAGGCTATAAAGAGAACGCCGGCATCTTCTGCCACAACAACCCGTGGGTCATCATCGGAGAGACGGTAGCCGGACGCGGCAACGACGCCTGGGAGCACTACGCCAAAATCTGTCCCGCATTCATCAAGGACCAGACGCTACACAAGGTGGAGCCATACGTCTATAGCCAGATGGTGGCGGGAAAAGACGCCGCACGGCCCGGCGAAGGCAAGAACTCATGGCTCACCGGCACGGCGGCATGGAACTGGTACACCATCACGCAATTCATCCTCGGCATCAAGCCCACCTACAACGGATTGCTCATCGACCCCTGCCTGCCGGAAACGGCCCGCGAATATAGCGTCTGCCGCAAGTTCCGCGGAGCAGAATACCTTATCACCGTGAAAAACCCGCAAGGAGTGCAGAAGGGCGTAAAATCCATCACCCTCGACGGGAAACCCATCGATGGAAACATCATCCCCTGCATTCAGGGACAACACATCGTGGAAGTCATGATGTAAAAAGCTTCTTAAGTGAAGAGTGAAAAATGAAGAGTGAAGAATTTGCTGCCGCCATCATTGTAGGTTCGGTAGGAAATTCTTCACTTCTTTGGAGTTCATGAGTTCTGGAGTTCAGACGATAGTTCTGGCGGCAGCCTTTTTACCTTTTCAATTTTTTGCCCACCCCCGGCCCTTCCCGTAAGGAGGGGAGCCTTTGGGCATCACGTCTTCCCCCCAAGGGGGGATTAGAGGGGGCTTTATTCTTCACTTTTTCAATCAGTTCCTCCATCCGCCCTTCCTTAGCATAGGGCACAGTGTCCACCTGCCGGAAGTTGCTTTGTTCGGGACATAGCGAAGGGTCGAAGCCAAGAATATAGCGTGTGGCAATGCGGAAAATGATTTCCGTAGGCGCAAACCCATAGACCTGATGGCGCAGGATGTGGAGGATGCGCTCGCGGTCGTCGGGAATGGCGCGACGCATGGCGCCATTGTTATACAGGCGGCGCACAATCTCAGTGATGTAAAGGCCCGACTTCATGTAGAGGTCGGCAAAAGTTTTCTGAGGGTCCTCGAAAATATGGGGATTCTCTTGCTCCAGCAGGTCCACCATCTTCCTGACCACCCATTTGGGCGTGAAAATCTGATTGGTTTTCTGCGGTGGAATGTAGTCGAAGATGTCTTCACCGAGGCTTTCGTCGAAATAATTGGCCAGTTCCTGCCGCTTCTGCCTGAACACCGCTATGGAGTCGTCGAACACCACCTCGTCGAAGAGGTCGCCCTCAAAATGGCGCATCACCCCGTCCTCCTCATAGTCGCCACCGTCGCGCAGGAACCGGAAATCCTCAAGTGTGATGCCTGTCACCTCCTCAAAGACCGCCGGCGTTACTATCTGGTCGAAGTTGCCGAGCCGCAACGCGCCGTCATCGTAGGCCATGATGAAACTGGGAATGGTGCGCGAAAAGCCGCGCAGGTGGGCACGCACCTCATCCTCTATTTCGTTCTTCTTCCTGTTGGCGCGGTCCTTTTCTATGCGCTCTATCACCTCGCGCGGTTTGTCCTGCACCACCTCGTCAATCTGTTTCTTCAACGAACCGGCAAGGTTGTTCACGGCCTGCCCCATGTCACGAAGGAAGGCATCGTCGGCGGCCCTCACGGCAACTTCCGTATCGGCCTGCCTGACAGCTTCCTTGTGTTTCACTTCCGCAATGCGCGCCTGCTGCTGATAGTCGCCGCGTATCTTGTCGAACTTTTCGCGAACCTCTTTGACCGCATCCTTTGCCAGCCGGCCCGCCTGTGCACGGTTTAGGCCATAGCTGTCGGCGGCAGGCTTTACGATGTCGCTCTCTATGGTCTTTACAATATGTGATTCTATTTTGTCAAAGTCACGCATCACATCGTCCGAACGGTCATTGCGCACAATGTCGTTACATTCCGCCTGTAAATCGTCAAACACCTCATAGACTTTCTTTCCAAACACGTTTTGCTCCTGGCCGATGATGATTTCCTCGGGCACGCTGACATTGCCACCGGCATCCACCGTCACCCCTCCGGCCTCGTCGAGCGAGGCATGGGTGTTGCGGCCCCGATCCTCGTGAGCCTTGTCAAGTTTCCCAAGAATGTCACGCACCGCGCCGGGAGCCCCGAAGATGTTGGCGATGTTCTTGAAAAGGAAGTTGCACAGGAATCCCCTGTTCACCACCTCCTGCGACTTGATGCTCCGTGGTATGGAGAGCACTTGGCGAGCGTCGATTTCTACCATCCTTCCCTCTTCGTCCTCGGCAATGACGGGGAAGAAGTTGAGCAACCGCCGGATGTTCTCTTCACGACTGGCGGGAGTGCCGCCGCCGGCCGTGGTCTCCGCCCTCAGGTTGTTGGCAAAATCGTCGAAGATAATCAGTGTGCGGGCAGGGTCGAAGTCGAACACATAGGCGTTCTCCTTGCGGTAGCGCTGGCCGTCGCGGGTGATGTCGCAAGGGTTTTGTGCGCGAAAGGCGGCCTGCATATAGAGCGACGGGCTTTTCATGTTGCTCAGCATGAGCACGCCGCTCCACTCGGGAATGGTGACGCCCGTGGTGAGTTGTCCCACGCTCAGGGTGATGGTCCTGGCGTGGCGGGCAATGGCCGCCTTCACCCTGTTATATGCCTTTGCCGTTTCGCCATCGTCGTCCAGCCTGCCGTCGCCGGCCGCCACCACCACCTCGTAGTCGGCAAACGCCGACCCTTCCTCCTGAAGGAGGCGGGCCAGGGCCTTGACGCTCTCCACGCGGTTGAGCAGCCAGAGCGTGTGCGATAGTTCCGTGCGCAGTGCCTCAGTAGAGAACGGAAACTTCTCTTGCGTGGTAAGGGCGTGCAGGAATTTCCGCACATCTTTTTCATAGACGAAGCGTCCGCCGTCGGTCTTGAAAAACTCGTTCAGGTCGAAAGCATATTCCGTGGCCGCGGCCTCGTCGTCAAGGCTGATGCCCTTCCTTACCTCGTCGCGCACGATGTCGCTCATCCTGTAGGTGAAAAGGTTCAGGCGCGGCATGTCTTCATAGGGATTA